>JBNMHA010000137.1:0-6010 GCA_050872545.1 Spirochaetales bacterium
ATCGTGGGCTTCCTGCTTTCGGATATATTTTGCAATAGTCGCCTCGTTCAAGCCGACTGTGCTTACGTAATATCCCTCTGCCCAGAAATGGTGGTTCCCGAACTTATATTTCAGGTTTGCGTGTCTGTCAAATATCATCAGACTGCTCTTGCCTTTCAAGAATTTTACTCTCACGGCATTCTGCAAGTCGCCTTATTTCTCCAGCCAAATCAGTTCTCATTTTTTCATACAATTTTCTCTTCCGGTATTTCGGTATCCATACTATAGGTACTTGCAATCCCATGTTGTATGGTTTAGACTTTCGTAGTCGAGCATATTTTCCTCCAGTGTGTTGCTTTGATCGGTTCGCACTGTGATTATATGTCCTTTTCTTTTTATTTTCATTTCCGGAACTGTCAAACTTTCCTAGACCTCCAGCTACAGCTGGCGGATTTCCTTTACATTAAGTCAAAAACAATTTATAATTTCATCTTTGAGGTAGTAAAAAAATGAAGGGTTTAAAAAAATGTTTCTATTTTCATAACAAACAAAAAAATAGGCTGTCTTTTGCAAAGCTGTTGTGTGGACTTGCGATGCTTGCAGTTCCGCTCTGTACTGCACACGGACAGAAAAAGCTTGACGTGCAGAAAGTTCTTGAAAAGGGAAACTACAAGGCAAGCGAACTTATGATTGCGGTTCCGGGGCAGAACTATTCTATTCTTGCAACTGAAGTTACGCAGGAGCTTTACGAGTCTGTAATGGGCGAAAATCCAAGCGAATTCAAGGGCGAAAAGAACCTTCCTGTGGAAAATGTGAGCTGGGTTGACGCTGTTGAGTTCTGCAACAAGCTGAGCGTAAAAGAAGGCTTAAATCCTTGCTACTCATACAAGAAAAGCACGAACGTTGACAAATGGGGCTTGGACAACGATAAAATGAGCGATTGGTCGGAAAACAAATGGAAAAAGTTCAACAAGAACTTTGCCTGCGACACAACAGCTAACGGCTATCGTCTGCCTACACTAGAAGAGTTGCAGTATGCGGCAAAAGGCGGACAGGAATTCAAGTACAGCGGCAGCGACAACTTGGATGAAGTGGGTTGGTATATCAAAAACAGCAAAGTAAAGACTCATCCTGTAGCACTGAAAAAGCCGAATAACTATGACCTGTATGACATGAGCGGCAATGTGGATGAATGGTGTTGGGATTCCAACCCCGACTACAGCAAGAGGCGCTATAGCTGCGGCGGCAGCTGGGGCAACGACACTGACTACTGCGAGGTGGGCGAGCGGGACTTCAATTTAGCTAACGGCAGGTTCTGCAACATGGGCTTCCGCATTGTCAGATCTAAATAAAAAAGAGAACATTGAGTCTGCCTAAATATCCATAATAATATGCTGTATTTTTGGCAGCTTTTTTACAAAAACCGTGTTGTCACACAAAATATCAGGTCAAATCCAACAATGACAAACAACAAAACCTGATAATGACACGGAATTTCCTGTCTGCAATGATAAACTGATTTCATACACAAGCAAGAATATTTCTCAATTCTGCACTTATTTCTAATGTCATATTTTATATTTTATGTTACAAGGTTATCAATATTTTATTTTAAGGAAAAAAAGTTATGGAAGAAAAAAAACGTAACTCCTTTACAGGGCAAATAGGCTTTGTATTGGCTGCTGCAGGAAGCGCAGTCGGATTAGGAAATATCTGGCGTTTCCCAACTCTCGCTGCTAAAAATGGAGGAGGATTATTCCTTTTAGTTTACATTATTTTAGCACTCACATTTGGTTTTGCACTTCTTACTACAGAAGTTGCAATCGGTCGTAAAACACAACAAAGCCCTCTTACCGCTTATAAAAAAATCAACAAAGGTTTTGGCTTTATCGGGTATTTTGCGTATATCGTACCATTTATTATTTACCCATACTACTGTGTAATCGGCGGTTGGGTTATTAAGTACATGAGTACTTACCTTGCATTTCAAGGAAAGGCAGCTGTAGCACCCAGCTTCTTCGGCGGCTTTATTACTAATCAGTGGCAACCGATTTTATACACTGTTATTTTTACAGCACTCTGCTTTATTATCGTATACAAAGGAGTTGAGCACGGTATTGAAAAATATTCAAAAATTTTAATGCCGGCACTTGCTATTCTTATTTCATTTATTGCAATTTATTCTATTTTCTTAAAGACCTCTGACAACGGAGAAATCCGAACAGGTGTTGAAGGTCTTGCTGTTTACTTTATTCCAAACTTTGAAGGATTAACATTTGGCAAGTTCCTAAGAGTTTGTCTTGATGCTATGGGACAGTTGTTTTACTCATTAAGTATTGCAATGGGAATTATGGTTGCTTACGGCTCTTATATGAAAAAAGAAGTTAATTTAAGCAAATCAATCAACCAGATTGAAATATTTGACACTGTAATTGCAGTTATTGCTGGTATGATGATTATTCCGGCAGTACACGTTTTTGCTCCGGCAGATATGCAAGCTGCAGGACCGGGCTTAATATTCGTAACTCTACCAAAAGTATTTGACTCAATGGGCGGTTTCGGAGAATTCTTCGGTTTAATTTTCTTTGTAATGGTTTTATTTGCTGCTATTACAAGCGCAGTTTCTATCCTTGAAGCCCTTGTTGCCAGTATGATGGACAGCCTCAAATGGTCTCGCAAAAAATCAACTCTTGTTATGGCTCTTATTACATTTGTGGTTTCAGTTATTGTTTGTCTTGGCTACAATGTTTTCTATTTTGAAAAGTCATTCGCAACTGTTAATAACGGACAAATCCTTGATATACTTGATTTTGTAAGTAACAACTTGCTGATGCCAATTGTCGCAATTTTAACTTGTATTTTAATTGGCTGGGTTGTCGGTCCTAAGACAATTATTGATGAAGTTACATTAAACGGAGAAAGATTTGGAAGAAAATGGCTCTATGTTGTAATGATAAAATATATAGCTCCGGTTCTTTTGACAATTCTTCTCCTTAATTCATTCGGAATTTTCGGTTAGCAAATTCCCGTCTGACAAAGAAAATGCAGTGCCTGCAAATTTGGTGCTGCATTTTTTTATATTCTCTCTCGCCATCGACGCATTAATAAATCTACCTAGAGTAAAAAATAAAAATATTTGAAGAAATTTTCTTTCATAAAAAAATCAATTCTGAAAAACTCAAAAACTATGGCTTCTGCGCACAAAACGGCGCATACAAATTCTGCATCATAACCAACAAAACCCATGAACTTACAAAACAACCGTCTTTTTCTCGCTTAACAATTAGTACGAAAACGGACTATTTTCTTTTTATAAAAATACTAAGTCAGACTAATTTACAAAGGGTAAATCATGAGCAAAAATGAGAATATGATGGCGCAGCTACAAAGATATTATTCACTTTGGAAAGATTGCAATGCGATGTACGAAAACTGGGCGAAGAAGCAGTGCTTGTCTTCCAACGGAGTTTTTGTATTGTATTCGTTTTATGAGGATGACGGAAACTGCACGCAAAAGACAATCAGCGAAAAATGGAATATTCCCAAGCAGACAGTGAACACAATTCTAAAGGATTTTCTGAACTGCGGTTATGTCGAAATGTTTTCCATGCTGGAAGACAAACGCAATAAACTTGTTCGTCTTACTGAATCCGGAAGAAATTTTGCACAAGCCGTAATCGGAAAACTTCAAGAAAAAGAAATTTATGTAATCAAAAAAATGGGCTTCAAAAATATAAAGAGCCTTAATGACAATCTGGAATTTTTTATTAGAATTTTTAGAGAAGGAGGATTTGAAAAAGATGAATCATAGGGCGGTTTTTCTGAAATATGTGATTCCTTCAATTATCGCATTCGCTTTGTCTGGAATTTATGCAATTGTGGACGGATATTTTGTCGGAAATACAATCGGAGATGCGGGGCTTTCCGCAATCAACATAGCATATCCAATCGTCGCAGTTCTTCAGGCGCTGGGAACTGGAATCGGCATAGGTGGCGCGGTCTATTATTCAATCAATATGGCAGAAAAAAGAGAGGCTCGGGCAAAAGAATTCATCGCCGCAAGCTGATGGCTTTTAATCCTTGCGAGCGCAATAACCACAGCCGCAACGTATTTCTTTTCTTCTGGCATTTTAAAACTCTTGGGAACGGACGGAAAAATACTTTCATTCGCGATGGACTACATAAAAATCATAGCGCTTGGCGCGGCATTGCAAATTCTGGGAACAGGACTGATTCCGTTTATGCGTAATTACGGCGGAACATTCTGGGCTATGTTCGCAATGCTCGGCGGATTTGTAACAAACATTATCCTTGATTTTATTTTTGTTTGGATTTTTGAATGGGGAATGAAAGGCGCGGCTGCAGCGACAATAATCGGTCAGGGCGTAACGGTAGCAATCGCAATCATCTATATATTATTGAAGAAAAAATTCTTTGCACGCATACCGTTGAATCACCTGAAAGAAATCTGCGCCGCAATTTTCAGAGTCAGTCTTGCGCCGTTCGGACTTGCGCTCACACCGAACATTTCACTGATTCTGATAAACCGATTTTCCGCATTTTACGGAGGCGAAAAAGCAATTGCAACTTACGCTTGCGTTTCCTACACAATCTGCATAATCTATCTGATATTGCAGGGAGTCGGAGACGGAAGCCAGCCGCTGATGAGCCGTTTTTATGGAGAAAAGGACGGACAAAGCCTAAAAATCATTCAGAAAATGGCTTATATTTTTGCGGTGATTCTTGCCGTGCTTGGCGGAATTGTAATGTTTATAAGCAGAACGAGCATCGGAATTTTGTTCGGAGCATCTGCAGAAGTCAGCAGCGAAATATCAAAAATTGTGCCGATTTTTCTGGTATCTCTTCCGTTTGTAGCCGTAACAAGAATTGCAACCGCCAGTTTTTATGCAACGGAAAAAAGCACGCTGTCCTATATTCTCACGTTCATCGAGCCGGTTCTGATGCTTCTTTTCATGCTGATTCTGCCCCCTCTGTTCGGCGGTCAGATTATGATCTGGTGGAGCACAGTTTTGGCGCGCATTTTCGCCGCAATCCTGGCGATGATATTGACAAAGATTCAGTATAACCGGGCTGTTTCTGTTTGTTAAAAAAAACAAGCTGAAAATCACATAATATAAGGGCGTTTCCTTTGAGAACAAGTTTTTTCAAAACTCGCAGCTTCCCACTAATGTCATTGTCGGACTTGATCCGACAATCCATTTTCAAACATCGTAATAGATTCCCGCATCAAGTGCGGGAATGACAATAAAGCGGACTGCCATTGCCCAGCAATCTTGCAGCAAATATTGTTTGTTGCGACAGGGATTGTAGGGGCGCGGAGCGTTGTTTTGTGGCGGTTAAAAGCCCGGTTTTTGCGTAGCAAAAAGTCGCCCTAAAAATCGATTGGAAAAATACAAACGACTCTCAAGTATAATTTTTATTGATTATTATTTATTGATTATTATGAGAGCCGTTTATCCAAATGTTACAAAGAATAAAAATTCCCTGCCGTCATTTCAAGGTAGTTTTTTCCAGCGTAATTCGGGAACGCTTTTTCTGCTGCGGAAATAAATTCATCACGGGTTTTGCATTGTGCGGCAAACTCGCGGATTTTTTTCACGTAGGCGATTTTTTCTGTTACCGCGTCCTGCTCCTCAACGTTCGCATGGCTTGAAAGAATGTACTTGTAGCCGGCTTTCTGGTACGACTCAAGAATTTCAATCATTGCGGCAGCGTGCGCGTCCGAATCGATAATCGAATGAACGAATTTTCCGAGCATGTGGGTGTAAATCGCATTTGCGGCAGGAATTTCAACATCGAAAGAAGAGCCCCGGTCGTAAATCACAAAGTCGATTCCGGCAATTGTGTTTTTCCCTTCGTGCAGAATGTTTTTGATTGAAGCCATAAAGTTTCCGCGGAAAGCAGGTCCGAACGCCTTCAAAAGTCCCTGCGTGATTCCGAATGCAGTTCCGCCGCTCACTGATTTTTTCGCATTTTCAGTTCCCCAAACATTCATTCCCTTGACGTAGTC
>JBNMHA010000138.1:0-5859 GCA_050872545.1 Spirochaetales bacterium
AGATCTCCGGGTCAAGCCCGAAGATGACACAAGGCTAAAAGTTGTCGGAAATGACATATAATGCAATCGCAAGGTTTTCGCAGCGTTCGGTAAAAGATTAGCGTTTACTTATTCTCAAGTTTGCGTGCTTTAATATCAAATATTACAAGCAGTACAAAAAGCGAAATTGCACCGCAAACAGTATAAACATCTGCAAGATTAAAAATAGGCCAGGGATTAAACAGCGGATGTGGAATAAACTTAAAAATCCACATTACAAAATCAACAACGTATCCGCGGAAAATTCTGTCAATTACATTTCCCAGTGCACCTGTTACTATAACTGCCAGCGGAATAAACATATAAATTTCTTTGACATAAAGAAAATATGAAAAAATTAACAAAACTCCGCCACCTTGCAGACATACAAGAAGAATCCATTTTGCCGTATCACTCATATATTTATCCAGCCAACGCAATATAGAAAAACCAATGTCTTCATTTGTTTCATATACAAAATACCAACCGCCCGGAATTACTTCCTTTCTGTGATCAAACCCGAAGCGGCGAATCTGCTTCCAAATCTCATGCAGTTTCTTAGCATTTTTTTCTACTAGCAAATAACTTCCGTCATCCTGTTCTTTATAAGCATTTGCAATGATTTTGTTTTCAGTATCAACAGTCAGAAACTGCTTAAATACATACTGTGATATATTTTCAGGTATATTTCGCAAATTTTTTTCTACTATACTTTTTACTAAAAGGTCACTTCCGGTAAAAACTACCAGACCTATAAGAATTAATAAGAATTTAAACTTCCATTTTCTTTCGACTGCAAATTCTTTCAACGTCATTTTTCATTCTCCTGATTTTTTCTTTCTTCTATAAATTTTATAAGTTTGGCGCATTGAGTAATATCCGGTTTGATTTTTTTTATCATCGAATCGATTTCGGTAAAAGTTCCAGTAATTATATTTAATCCCCAGCCGATACCGCCGTCAATTTTGCCGGTCATTGCCATGTCATCTGTAACAATTATTCCTTTAAAATTCAAATGTTTATATAATATATCTTGATATTTTCTTGAAAGACTAGCCGGAATATCAGGATCTACGTACTTATTTATAATATGTCCTACCAATACCATTTCCGCACCAGCTGCAAGTCCATTTTTAAAAGGTATAAAATCTCGTCCATTCAGCTTATCAAGTGTCATATCAATCACCGGGAAATCAATATGCGAATTCACATTGGTTTCACCATGACCGGGAAAATGTTTCAGTACAGAAATCAGTCCTGCATCATGCTGCGCTTTTACGGTAATGGCAACAAATTCCGCAACTTTGTCTGCCGATGTCCCGAATGACCTGTTGTAAATATACGATTTTTTTGATTTCGCAATATCACAAACCGGTCCGAAAGTAATATCAAAGCCTAAATCTTTCAGCAGCAACGCTCTTTCATACGCAATTTTATATGCATAATTTTTATCTGCACGTTTTCCTATATCATTGGCAGAAACTTTACATGTTTTATCCCAGTTTATGCGGACGACATCTCCACCTTCCTGATCTATACTAAGTAATAAATTAGGATTAACTTTTCGACGCAAATCATTTATCAACTGCCTAAGCTGCTTTTCATTTTCAATATTTTTCTTAAAAAGAATTACACCGCTTACATAATGCTTTTTAAGGAAATTAATCGTTTCATCTGTTAATTTAGTATCCGGAATACTCACCATAGAAAGAATTCCCTGCTGCCTTTCTAGCGGATAACCGGCTATTTTCAAGCACAATCTGCCGAATTCTCTGTCATTTTCGTTTTTTTCACTCATCACTAAAACTTTATCATTGCTTACTTTTGTTTCTGTTGTTTCCGGCAATGCACTTTTGCATGAAAACAGAAAGAGCGTCGACATCAGCAAGCAACTGTACAACTTTTTCTTCATAAATTATTTTACTCCCATTAATACATACTGCAATTTAAGTAAAATCGAGATTTAGTTAATAAATATTTATTTTGTAAGCAAACATTTTTATTGATTATTTATTTTTTTAATCGGATAATCCGGCTTCATTTCCATTTTTTCAAGGATACATTCATGAATCAATATGGTTTTATAAAAGTTTGCGCTGCTTCAATTTATGGAAAATTGGCAGATGTTGATTATAATTGTACGGAAATTATCAGTACAACTAAAAAAGCAGCAGATGACGGTTGCAGCGTAATTGTTTTTCCGGAATTAAGTATTACATCGTATTCATGTCAGGATTTATTTCATTCGCAAAATCTTCAGCGTGCTGCGGTATGCGGATTGCAGAAAATAAGACGTGAGACACGCAATCTACCGATTGTGATAATAGTCGGTCTGCCACTGGTTAAGGATAATTGCTTGTACAATTGTGCAGCAGTATTGTGCAAAGGTAAAATACTTGGAGTAGTTCCTAAAAGTTTTCTTCCGAATTATCATGAATTTTATGAACACAGATGGTTTGCTCCGGCAAATTTTGATTATCCGCAAACTATTACAATAGAAAAGGAAGAAATTCCTTTTGGTGCTGATCTTGTATCCGAAACGAAGATTTTCCGCTTTTTTCATTCGGTGTTGAAATCTGTGAAGATTTATGGGTAACAGTTCCGCCGTCATGTAAAATGGCAGACAGCGGCGCATTGATGATTTTCAATTTATCGGCAAGTGACATTACAACTGCAAAACGCGATTATCGTTATCGATTGATACAAATGCAATCTGCCAGATTATATTCTGCTTATATATATTCCAATGCATCGGCAGCTGAATCTACTACGGATATGGTTTTTGACGGCGGATGTTTTATTTTTGAAAATGGAGAATGTTTGGCGCAAACAGGAAACTTTTCTGTCGGGCAAACTCTTACAGCTTACGGTGAGATTGACTTGGAAAAACTTCAAGCCGAAAGATTACAGAACAACAATATGCGAACATCAAAAAATGCTGATGATTACAAGATTTCATTCAGACTTGAAAGCAATAATTTTTTAATGCAGAGAATTATGCCGCGCCATCCTTTTATCCCGGCAAATAAAGACACACTTTCGCACCGCTGCGAGGAAATTCTTTCTATACAAAGTACAGCTTTGGCGCGCAGGTTAGAAACTTTGCATTATCCTAAAGCAGTTATCGGGCTTTCTGGCGGTTTGGATTCTACTTTGGCACTTCTTGTAACTTTGCGTGCTGTAAAATCGCTTGGATTTATGCCGAACCAAATAATTTTACCTCTTACAATGCCCGGATTTGGCACAACACAAATGACACTTGGAGCTGTAAAAGAACTTTGCGATATTCTCGGTTTTTCGTGTCTGCGTGAAATCGACATTAAAGACATAAGCCTGAAAATGTTTGATATGATTAATCACAATCAACAGGATTACGATGTAACTTATGAGAATGTGCAAGCCAGAGCAAGAACTTATATTTTGATGAGTACGGCAAATAAGGAAAATGGAATTGTTGTCGGAACAGGAGATTTGTCGGAAATTGCTCTGGGTTGGTCTACGTACAACGGTGACCATATCAGCATGTACAATGTAAATTGCGGCGTGCCGAAGACTCTTATTCAATTTTTAATACATTATGAAGCGTTGAAACCGGGAAATGAAAATATAAGGGAAACTTTGCAGAAAATTGTTGATTTTCCAATATCGCCCGAACTGCTTCCGCCAAGTGCTGACGGAAACGAAATCTTACAAAAGACAGAAGAAAAGATTGGGCCTTATGAACTTCATGATTTTTTCCTTTATTATTTTGCACGATTCGGATTTACGCCTGAAAAAATTTTGTATCTTGCGTCGGCAGCTTTTAACGGTAAATATTCTTCTGATGAAATAAAAAAGTGGCTTGTTGTTTTTGTAAAACGCTTTTTTTCAAGCCAATGGAAACGTGATTGTGTACCTGCCGGACCTAAGGTCGGTTCTGTCGACCTTTCACCAAGAGGTTCTTGGCGAATGAGCTGTGAAAGCTCAGTGAAAGAATTTCTTTCGGGAATTGAATAGGGTGGTGATTTTTTTCCACCTTGCGGTTACATTACATGTCATTCTCGTGCAACGACACGTGAATCTGTTGCTTTGGTGAGATAGAACCTTACGGTTGATAAAGACATACTGCCTTGCGGCACAAAGTGCAATTGTAGTTTAGAGTGCGTTGGGCTTGCGCTGGTTCAAAAGGCAATTTGTCTGCCGACGGCAGACGAGGTAATGCAATTTTGTTCAAAGTTTAGGAAACAATTTTACTTCAATCTGCATTTTGCCGTGCAAGTCGGCAGCAAAATTTCGTTTTAGGGTTAAAACTGGGTAAACGAGTTAGAAACTTTTCTTTTTTTTCGCAATCAAAAAAAGAAAAGTTTCTATAACTTCAAAAGAAAAAAAACATGCTTGTTGGTATTTTTAAGAACAATTCGCAGTCAAGCTGCACAAGGTGCAACGGTTACTTAATATGTATCGCCTGACTGTTACATTACATGTCATTCTCGTGCTACGACACGGGAATCTGTTGCTTTGGTGAGATAGAACCTGACGGTTGATAAAGACGTACTGCCTTACGGCACAAAATTGAACTTGGGGTGGCAAAGTGCGTTGGGCTTGCGCTGGTTCAAGTGGCAATTTGCCGACAAGTCGGCGATGAAGCTTAATTTTAAGGCAAAGTGCCTAAACCTGACGGTTGGCAAAGACACACTGCCTTATGGCATGAAGTGCAACTTGGGTTAAGGTTTTTGACATTGGTTGTTCAATCTGCATTTTGCCGTGCAAGCCGGCAGCAAAGTTTCGTTTTGAGTTTAAAACTTGGTAAAAATTAGGAGCGGGAAACCACCTCCGAGTTAGCGAAGCCCAGAGTTTTCCCTCTCCTATAACCTCTCCCTTCCTTAGGCACGCTAATTTTTTTTGTTAAAAAACAATTTGTAGTCACGATTAGTGCGAATAACAAATATTAATGAACATTCTTTTATGAAGTTTTGAGTTTTTTTAATGTCAGGGAAGTAGTGTCAAAAAATATTATTCCAGGGTGGTTTTGCAAATGTTGGTTGCGGTAGATTGCAAATATTGCAGAAAAATTTAAACTCATAACTTGTGTTGTGTAAACAAATTAAATGGGGTGTTTTGCAAATGTTGAAAATAAGAATTGCAAATGTTATTATTACCGCATGGCAAAAGATTTTAAATTAAGAATACCGAAAATAAGTTTTGATTCCCCGATAACAAGTACTATTTTTGACTTGGAAGAACTTAGGTATACCAATTTCAGTGTATTTCAATCGAATAGGATTTTTTTTGAACTGAAAAATATATTTCACATGTTGGAAAGTATTGGGTCATCACGAATTGAGGGTAATAATACAACTATCATGGATTACGTGGAGTCCACAAAGTTTGAACCGCCGTCTTCTGATTTCGTAATTGATGATATAAGAGAAATTGTAAATATTGAGAATGCAACCGAGTATATAGAAGAAAATATTGATAATCTGCATGTATCAATGAAGTTGATTAGGGAGCTTCATTATCTTATTGTGAAAGAGTTGGATTACCGTAAAGAGGGGGCGGTTCATCCGGGTGATTTTAGGCGCGGCAATGTAAAAATCAGTGGTGCGGCTCATGTTCCGCCGGATTATACACAGATAGCTGATTATCTTCATGAATTGATTGATTTTATAAATGAAGATACGCCTAAACAGTACGATTTGCTTAAAATAGCAATAGCACACCATCGTTTTGTGTGGATTCATCCTTTTGAGAATGGAAATGGACGTGTGGTTCGTCTTTTTACTTATGTTCTTTTGCTGAAAAATATATTTACAAGTAAGGAAAGAATTATAAATCCAACAGCTGTTTTTTGTTCTAATA
>JBNMHA010000139.1:0-5854 GCA_050872545.1 Spirochaetales bacterium
CAGTAAATCCGGGAGGACTTCCTCCTGCTGTATACAGGGAAAGAACAGCTTCTGCAAAGAATACTAAATTTGGGGTGTTTAGGCACTGAAACAATATTGACTATTCCAATAGTTCTGACAGTGTTCCTCTATTATTGTCTTATAATGCACTAAAAAGTATAACAAAATATCAAAATTTTAAAATTGCTTGTATCGATTTGTTGGGAATTCAATATACAACAGAAAACAGTTATAGAGCATGGAATGATTTATATCCTTGGTTTCATTTTCTTGTTGATGAAATTCCTATTTTCTTAGATAAAACAATTTTAATAAATCAATACTTGAGTGAAAGAAAAGATAATTTTTCTATTCATTTAGAATCTAATATTCCAATATACCGTTTCCATTCTAGATGGACTTCTCTCCAAAAAGAAGGAGATTTTATCCAATTTAATGATTTTCAAAAAGGATATTCTCCTAATTTTAAAACTTGTAATGTATCATCTCCATTAATTATACCTAAAGAAGAAAGGTTAAGGTTATATACTAGGCAATCTTCAACTATCAGAAATATAATAGATTTCTGCAACTTAAATGGGATAAAATTAATTTTTACAGTTATTCCTTATGGACAAAAGTATGGAACAAATAAATTGTTAAAACAATATAACGAAATATCGTTTATTCTTAAAAATGAAAAAAATGTGGATTATATTAATTATTTTCATTGTCTTGATAAATTGAAGTTAGATTTTTCTATAGATTTTGCGGATGAATCCCATGTTAATCCTATAGGTGCGCAGAAAATTACTGCACATCTCGGAAAGTACATAAAAGAACATTACGATATTCCGGACAGACGACTTGACCCGGCTTATGCTAAGTGGAATGATGATTACAAACTTTATGTCCAAGATACTTTTGCGCGGGAACTAAATGCAACCAGAGATTCAGAAAAATATGTGCAACTTATAGCAAGCAAAAAAGAAGCTGCAGATAATACTTGTATGTTTGTTGTAAAAACGTTGGGGGAGGGTAAAAATAGTAAATATTTCCAAACATTGGGATTGAATGTAACCGGAAATAATTACATTGCGGTACTTGACAGCGGAAAAGTCGTATATCAGCAGGCTGCGTCCGATGTTCCGTTAATGCATGAATACAAAATAGGAAAGCTTCCGGTTAAGCTTGTAAGTGATGTGCGAGGAACAAGCAGCATAAAAGTTGACGGTATAGAACAAGTTAAAAATAAATCCGGAATGACTGTTGTGATTTACGATAAGCTTTTGAAGAAAATTACCAGTGTTCGTAGCCTGTAGATTGCCGCACGGGAATGTAAGCAAGGTTTTGGCAATTGAACTTTGATAATCATCAACTTATAACTAAACTAATCGATTCCGATTCCGAACAGCGCAAAGTCACCTTTGCAGGGGTCATCAGGCCAGATTTGTTTAAGTGCATTTGTCAATAAAACTGCGTTTTTTAATGCTCCCGTGCTTTTAGGTGGCAAAAGACCGAGCTTTATTGATTCCTGAATTACATGTACATCCATTGGGATAATTAAATCAGCCGGACTATACCAAGTCCAAATTCCTAAATCGACAGGTGAATCTCGTCGTACCATCCAGCGCAGGAACATATTTACGCGCTTATTTGCGGAATCTTTTCCGTGCGGTATTACTTTGCAGTCTTTAAAAGTATCGCAGATTACCGCCGGAAGATTTGCACCTTTGCAGTGTTCGGCAAAATATTCGCCTAATGTTGCACGTTTATTTAAAATGTCATGCATTACATCGAATAATTGAAGAAAATCAGTATACGAATAGAAACGATAAAATTTTTTATTACAATCGATTCCTTCCGGAACAAAAGATTTGCGGTAATCTCCGTTTCGCAGCCAATTTGCAGGACCCCCGAACTTATCAGCAGTATTTAAAAGCTCATCAATTTTTTTCAGGAATGCATCACGCCGCCCGAATGCAAGAACTGCGGCTATAAAAGCAGCGCACTCGGTATCGGCAATGTTATTATAACGTTTCAATACGCAACTGGGGTCACCTTGTGTAAATGCTGAATTTTCATATTTCTCAGCAAGATTTCTTATTTTCTCTTTTAGTTCATCACTTATTTCCATTGTTTTCTCCATAAAAAATTTTATAAGCAGCGAAAAATTTGTTCTATTGCATCGGCTATTTTTTCATTCACTGCGGAAGTATAATTTACAACAAAGCAATGCTGCGCACTGTCCGGCGGATTTTTGTAATACGCAGAGAGAGGCACAATTTTTATTCCATGCAGCTCCGAATATTTCAAAAGATTTTCGCTGTGGACATCGGAATGCAGACGCAGCAAAAAATGCAGTCCGGCATCTTCTTCAAGCACATCTATTTTATGTGTGTAATTATTGGTTTGAAGCGCATTTATTATAGAATCACGCTTAGCCTGATAAAGTTTGCGCATACGGTTTATATGCTTTTCAAAGTAGCCTCCGCTGATAAACGCTGCTAATGTAAACTGTTCAAAAGTCGGTACCGTACATGAATAAAAGCCAAGTTTTGCCTGAAAATCCTGCACAAGATTCATCGGCAGCACCATATAACTTATTCTTATTGTCGATGCCAACGTTTTTGTAAATGTGTTCATGTAAATGACTTTTCCGGAAATATCAATACTTTGCAGCGTGGGAATCGGTCGTCCGAAAAATCTGAATTCGCTGTCGTAATCATCTTCTATTATATATCGTGACGGCGATGATGAAACCCAGCTTAACAGTTCATATCGGCGGCTTGCCGGCATTACAATTCCGGTGGGGAAGTGATGAGATGGTGAGATATGAATTACATCGGTAAAAGTTTTTTCAAGTTCATCAACACAAACGCCGGCTTTGTCCAAACTAATAAATGAACATTCTACATTGTGGCTTTCGTAAACTTTCGCAATTTTACTGTAACCCGGATTTTCAACTCCATAGCGTTTATCAAAGCCAAGCAGTTGAATCAGAAGTCCGTAAAGATATTCGGTTCCGGCACCGACGATAACCTGCTGCGGTGAAACTGTCATTCCGCGAAAACCTTTTAAATGTTCAGCAATCGCTTTTCGCAGTTCAAAAGTGCCACCTGCCGGCGGATTTTTCATTAAGTCACTCTGCTTTTGAGTAAGAACTTCACGCATAAGATGCGCCCAAGTAGCAAAAGGAAAGTTTTTGGAATCGGTTTGACCGACTGATGAATTGGTGGAACATTTTTTTTGCATTAAAGTTTCGTTTGCTGCATTATTTTCCGCCGGCAGTTCTTTTTTTTGTCCGTTGCTTTTTATATCGGCTGCAAAAAAACCTTTTTTTGGAATCGAATAAATGAAACCTTCAGCTGCCAGTTGCGAATATGTATTTTCTACAGTGATTACACTGATTCCGAGATTTTTCGCAAAAGAACGTTTTGACGGCAGTTTCTCATTTGCAGCAATATTGCCGTTTAGAATATCGTTTTTTATGCATTTATATAAAAATTCGTAAAGTGAATCGCTTCCTTTTTTGTCCAGTGAATACGTAAGCACAGCATTTACCTCTTATTATCAGCAACTGACATTGCCATATTAATATAAATTGACCTTGTTTTAAAATGTAGCTTACATTTACGCTACAATTGATTTCAGCGTGAAAATAAGTTTACTTTATTCTACGATGTTTTTGGTAAATGATTTGTATGTTTTTGCAGTCGGGAAAAAATGTTTGAACAACAGAAAAGTAATATTGTTCACAAGTAACATTTTTAACTGACCTTATAAATAATCTTTAATTTGAATCTTTTGATAATGTCATATTTCGGTTAGATTCCTCGCAGAAATAAAAGCGAGGTATTAACATGAGTGAAAACAGATATGAATTGAACAAAAATTTGGCGCAAATGCTTAAAGGCGGTGTGATAATGGATGTTACCACGCCGGAGCAGGCAAAAATTGCCGAAGATGCCGGTGCGTGTGCTGTCATGGCATTGGAAAGAATTCCGGCAGATATAAGAGCAGCCGGCGGTGTTTCGCGCATGAGTGACCCAAAGATGATTAAGGGAATCCAGAATGCGGTTTCTATTCCTGTTATGGCAAAATGCAGAATCGGTCACTTTGCAGAGGCGCAAATTCTTGAGGCAATAGAAATAGATTATATAGATGAAAGTGAAGTTTTGTCTCCGGCAGATGATGTTTATCACATTAACAAGCACAATTTTAAAGTTCCGTTTGTATGCGGTGCAAAGGATTTGGGCGAGGCACTGCGCCGTATAAATGAAGGTGCGAGTATGATTAGAACAAAAGGTGAACCGGGAACGGGCGATATTGTGCAGGCAGTTCGTCATATACGCAAGATGAACAGTCAGATTGCAAAAATAGTAAGTATGCGTGATGATGAACTTTTTAATGAAGCAAAGGAGTTGCAAGTTCCTTACGACCTTGTGAAATATGTTCATGAAAACGGACGGCTTCCGGTTGTAAATTTTGCTGCTGGTGGAGTGGCAACTCCGGCTGATGCGGCATTAATGATGCAGTTAGGTGCAGAGGGCGTTTTTGTCGGTTCGGGAATATTTAAATCCGGCAATCCGGCTAAAAGAGCCGCATCGATTGTAAAAGCCGTTACTAATTTTACCGATGCAAAATTGATTGCCGAACTTTCGGAAGATTTAGGCGAGGCAATGGTAGGAATTAATGAGAATGAAATTGAAATCTTAATGGCTGAAAGGGGCAAATAATGACAGTAGGAATTCTTGCCGTACAAGGAGCTTTTGCCGAACATAAGCAGAAATGCTTGCAGCTTGGAGCAGACTGTATTGAACTAAGAAAGCGTTCTGATATGAATGTGGGCTACGATGCACTTATTTTACCCGGCGGAGAAAGTACCGTGCAGGGAAAACTTCTTAGGGAATTGGGAATGTTTGATACGCTGAAAGCCCAGATTGAAGGCGGAATTCCTACTTTTGTAACTTGTGCAGGTATGATTCTGCTTGCTGATAAAATTGAAAATGACAGCAAAACACACTTGCAGACAATGCCGATAACTGTACGCAGAAATGCTTACGGCAGGCAGCTCGGCAGTTTTTATATTGAATCAGACTTTAAAGGACTGGGAAAAATTCCTATGACTTTCATTCGCGCGCCGTATATCAGTGAAGTTTGCGATAATGTTGAAGTTCTGGCTGAAGTTGACGGTAATATAGTAGCTGCACGATACAAAAATCAGCTTGCAGTTTCTTTTCATCCGGAATTAAATGACGATTTAAGCATTCATAAAATGTTCTTGGGAATTAACTAATAGGGACAGACCTTAATTCTACTTTGGGATTAAGGTTCGTCTCTTGTGTTACATGTCATTCCCGACAACTTTTAGCCTTGTGTCATCTTCGGGCTTGACCCGGAGATCTATCCAATTGTTTTACAAGAGATTGTCCGGTCAAGCCGGATAATGACAGACTGCTTTATGTTATTCTCGTGCTTCCTTTTCATTATCATTCCCGCACTTGATCTACAGTGTTTACTCTATTAAACACTGGGAATCTGTGTTAATTGCTTTATGAGAGATTATCCGGTCAAGCCGGATAATGACAAAGAAGCGATAACACAAGGCAGAAAGCGACCGGGAATGACACGGCAATCAGTGCAAAATTCCTAAAGCTTTTCTATTTCCTCAACCGATAGTCCGGTAAAATGCGCAATCATGGCAACCGGCATATTTTCAGACTTCATGCTTTTCGCAGTTTCAACAGCCTTTTGGTATGCGCCTTGAGTAAGGCCAAGCGAAATTCCCTCATTGCGGGCTTCGTCAACAGCTACTGCCATATTATATGCTAATGTCATATATTCTTTCCTCCATTGTTGATTACCTTTGTTC
>JBNMHA010000140.1:0-5803 GCA_050872545.1 Spirochaetales bacterium
CATTTACTATATGGGACCAACACCGACAAAACCGGGCAAGGCTGTCGGTAGCTGCGGTCCAACATCAAGTTACAGAATGGACGGCTTCCTTGAAATGACTTTGCAGAACGGCGTCGCAGCCACAATCGGCAAGGGCACAAGAGATGCACTTGTAACAAAACTTGTCGCACAGTATCACGCACCATATCTTTTGGCAGTAGGCGGAGCCGGAGCATACCTTGCACAATGCGTAGTATCATCGAAAATCGCAGCATTTGAAGATTTAGGCGCAGAAGCAGTGCGAGAACTTGCAGTAAAAGATTTTCCGGTAATTGTAGGAATCGATGAAAACGGAAACAGCGCATTTTTTTAATGTTTGGAGAATAAGCTTTAGTGGACAAAGAGGCAAAAAATGATTTTGTATCACGGCAGCAATGTGGAAGTAAAAGAACCTAGATTATTGAAAAATCAGCGTGAATTAGATTTCGGCAAAGTTTTTTATACAACAACAGATTTAAAACAGGCGACATCTTGGGCTATAAGAACGGCTGCCAGACTGCGGCAAACAAATGCTTTTGTTTCTGTTTATGAATTAGATGATAAAAAAATGCAGGAACTTAATATTCTGACTTTCAGCCGACCGGACAACGATTGGTTAAGGTTTGTCGTTGCAAACAGAAAAGGAATTAATATCTGTTCGGAATGGGATTTAATACGCGGTCCGGTAGCTGATGATCAAACTGCACAAGTTATCGACCTTTTTCTCGATGGGATGTACGATGAGGAATATGCTGTAAAAAAATTGCTTCCGCAAAGATTGAATGACCAGTACACATTTAAAACTGACAAAGCAATACAGCTTCTTATTACTAAAGAGGTAATTAAATTATGAATAGAATGAAGCCCTCTTCATTGGAATATTATGATAAAAATGTGATTCGGCGTATTATTGACAAATACGGAATGGAACAAATAAATGCAGCACGTGCATTTTTAACTTCAGAAACCCATTCAATGCTAGAAGAAGCTGATTTGGCAATGTGGGAATTTTCAGAACGTGCAATTTTTGACATGTGGGAATGCGAACAAGTTACAGGTGATCCACGCAATTCCGTATACTTGAGGAGTGAATCAACATGAATGACAAAATGAATTTCTTTTTGTTTTTGATAGAACGGTATTCTTCTTTTAAAAATCGTGCTACCGGAGAAATCTTTCGTGAATGGGATAAACATGGCATTACACAAACAATTTATGATAATTATTGGCTATACCACTGCGAAGCTATTGAGAATGCATTTGCGGATATTGACAGTCTGCTGACAACCGAGAAACCGGCTTGGTAAAAATAACGTTTTATAGGACAAAAAATGATTTTATATCACGGCAGCAATGTGGAAGTAAAAGAACCTAGATTATTGAAAAGCGACAGAATGCTTGATTTCGGAACCGGTTTTTATTTAACTTCAAGTTTTGAACAGGCAGACCGCTGGGCGTATCGAACGACACTGCGACGCAGAACTGGAGCACCGGTTATAACAGTATTTAATTTTGACGAAACACAGCAAAATAAACTGAAAGTTTTAATTTTTGAAACAGCAAACAAAAAGTGGCTGAATTTTATTGCAAAAAATCGTGAGGGCACTGCGATTAACGATAACTGGGATATTGTAATCGGTCCTGTAGCAGATGACAAAACTATGCCAGTTATCCGCCTTTTTCTGGCAAAAGTTTATACCACATCCGAAACATTGCGCAGACTTTTACCGCAGAATCTGAATGACCAATATGCTTTTAAAACAGAAAAATCATTGCAACTTCTTTCATTCAGTGAGGTTATTAGAAAATGAAAGATTCAGAATTTACCGCAATTGTTAATTATTACGATATTGAAGTTATAAAAAAAATCTGCTGTAAATACGGTTTACCGGAACTTCAGGCATTGCGGCGTTTTTTGATGTCAGAAACTTATAAAATGCTTAGAAATCCTAACCTTGAAATGTGGGAATTCAGTCCGCTTGGTATATTTGACATGTGGGAATGTGAGCAAATTACCGGTGACCCCAGAACTTCTCTTTATATAAGACGGGATTAAAAAATGGATGAACTATCTAAAGAAACAGAATTCTTTATCTTTCTTTTGGAACATTATGCAGCGTATAAAAATACAACGGCAGACAAAGTGTTGAAAGAACTAGATGAAAAAAATCAGACAAATTTTGTTTACAGCATGTACGAGCTATACCACTGCGAAGCTATTGAGAATGCATTCGCAGATATTGACAGTCTGCTGACAACCGGGAAACCGGCTTGGTAAAAATAACGTTTTATAGGACAAAAAATGATTTTGTATCACGGCAGCAATGTGGAAGTAAAAGAATGGATAAACAGTTTTCAAACAATTTCATTTGCTACACATTTGTTCGACATAATTTAAAAGAATACTTATTGCATAATTCATTTGAGAAATAATTTAAAAAAGGTATATTGTGGAACGTATTTTATAATAAAGGTTGCTATATGATAAATTTTACAGTAGGTCCAGTTCAAATGGATGATGAAACAAGAGAGATTGGTAAAGAACAAATACCTTATTTTAGAACAAAAGAATTTTCTGAATTAATGAAAGAGAATGAGAAAATTTTATGTAATCTTTTTGATGCGCCAAGCGATTCTAAAGTTATATTTATGACAGGATCCGGAACGGCAAGTATGGAAAGCAGCATAATGAATTTTTTTACTTCCAGAGATAAAGTACTTGTTATAAATGGAGGGAGTTTTGGTGAAAGATTTGTCGAATTATGCCAAATTCACGAAATTCCATTCACAGAAATCAAATTAAATTACGGTCAACCGCTTACAAAGCAAATTCTTAGCGAATATGAAAATCAAAATTTTACAGGTTTTGCAGTTCAACTTTGTGAAACTTCAACAGGTGTATTATACGATATGAATATGATTGGTGATTTCTGCAAGAAAAACGACATATTTTTACTTGTAGATGCTGTCAGCGGCTTTATGGCAGATTATTTTTCCATGAAAAAAATGAATGTTAATGCTGCGATTACAGGTTCTCAAAAAGCTTTAGCTCTTCCTCCGTCAATGTCATTTACTGTATTAGATGAAAAAGCTATAGAACGATGTAAAGAAGTTAATCCAAAAACCTTATATTTTAATTACCAGAATTATTTAAAGAATATGGAACGCGGGCAAACACCTTTTACACCTGCCGTAGGTACTTTAATTCAATTAAATGAAAAACTTAAACGTATTGAGAGAACAGGCGGAATATCAAAACAAAATGAAATTGCAAAAGAACGAGCAAAATATTTTAGAAATAAAATAAAAAAATTGCCATTAAAGCTATTTGTGGAAGAAGAGAATGCTTCAAATTGTGTAACTGCTCTTATGCCGACAAAAAAAGGCGTAAATGCTCATAAAATTTTTGAAATAATAAAAGATGAATATGACATCTGGATTTGTCCAAACGGCGGTGAAATGTCAGACAAAGTATTCAGAGTGGGCACATAGGAGCTATTACAAATGAAGAAATAGATAAATTAATAAAAGTTTTTGAAGATTTAACAGATCGAGAAATTCTATAAAAGAGGGAAAAATGATTGCAGGAAAAACAGTTGTTTATACAAGCGGAACATTTGATATGCTTCATGCCAATCACATAAAAATGATTGAATATGCACGTTCTTTGGGAGATATATTAATTGTAGGAGTTAATACCGATGAGCTTGTGGAAAGTTACAAATCAACACCTATAATTCCTTTTGATGAAAGAATTGCACTGATGAAAGCAATAAAATACCCGGATATTGTGATACCGCAGCGTTCACTTAATCATACAGATAAAGTAAAAAAATTGAATTTTGATGTATTTGTAGTTGGCGATGATTGGGTTGGTAAGTATGATTACCTGAAAGATTTGGGTGTTGATGTTGTTTATTTTCCCTATGGAGACGGTGTTAGTTCTACAAACCTGAAAGCAAGAATTTATGAAAACTATGAGAAAATGAAACAAAAAGCTGATAATCATTTTTCTAACGATGTTGATGTTCAATCTGAAAAAGGAGAAAGTGTTTAGATGACTTTTTTATTTTATCTTTTGTTTTTTTCGTTTATAGCTGTAGTTCCGGCTTATTGTTATATCGATCCCGGTACTGGAAGTATGTTGTTTTCGGTATTAATCGGTTTTGTATCGATTTTCTTTTTTGCAGCAAAAACTGCTTGGATAAAAATAAAAACTTTGCCTATTTGGTACAAAAAAGATGGGGAAAATATTTCTTCACAGGCTAAAGACATTGTCATTTATTCTGAGGGAAAGCAGTACTGGAATGTTTTTCGTCCTGTCTTGGAAGAGTTTGACCGCAGAAAAATTCCTGTAACATTTTATACATCCGATGAAAATGATTTGTGCTTTGATTTTCAATCAGAGTTTGTAACTAAAAGCTTTATCGGGAAAGGCAACAAAGCTTATGCAACATTGAATCTGCTTGAGGCTAATATTGTTCTGATGACAACTCCGGGACTTGACGTTTATCAATTAAAGCGTTCAAAAATGGTAAAGCATTATTCGCATATTCTTCATTCGGCAGATGATGTAACAACTTATCGTTTATTTGGTCTTGACTATTTTGACAGCGTTTTACTGACTGGCGATTATCAAAAGGAAGCAATTCGCCAATTGGAAAAACTAAGAAATTTACCGGCAAAAAAACTTATAACTGTAGGATGTACGTATCTTGATATTGCGATGAGTAAAATAAAAGAACTTCCTGCAATAGAAAAAAAAGATTCATTACCGACAGTTTTAGTTTCACCTTCTTGGGGTGAAAACGGATTACTGAAAAAATACGGAATGTCATTATTAAAACCTTTGGCAGAATCGGGATTTCACATAATTATTCGTCCTCATCCTCAAACTTCTATATCCGAGAAAGATATGCTGTCAAAATTGCAGGAAGAACTTAAATCTTATGAAGAAATAGAATGGGATTTTGAAAGAGAAAATATTATGTCAATGCACAAAGCGGATATTATGATTTCTGATTTTTCCGGAATAATTTTTGATTACATGTTCTTATTTTCTCGCCCTGTTATTTATACAAGTTATAACTTTGACAAACGTCCTTATGATTGTTCAGATCTTGAAGAAGAACCTTTTAAATTTCGTTGTATTCGAGAACTTGGAATAAAACTGACAGAGAAAGATTTTCTCGGTATTAAAGATATTATTTTGCAAAATGTGAATAATTCAAATCTTAAAGAAAAAATAATTCAGGCAAAAAATACCGCTTGGACTAATCAAGGACAAGCAGGAATTAAATGCGTCGATGCTTTGCTTGAGATAAAAGAAGAATTAATAAATAATCAATAAATTTAGGATTAACAATGTTTGATTTTCTGTACGGAGTAATAATCAGCCCTATAGAATTTGTATTGGGCATATTTTATTTTGTGTTGTACCGAGTATTTTCCAGTGAAGGCTTTGCGATTGTGGGGCTAAGCGCGGTCGTCACGCTGCTTGTTCTGCCGCTTTACAACATGGCTGACGCTTGGCAAGATGAAGAGCGCGAGAAGCAGCGCAGAATGAAAGGCAAACTTGATGAAATAAAAGCGGCTTTTTACGGCGACGAACGGCACATGATAATAAATACTTATTATCGACAGCAGCATTATCATCCACTTATGCAGCTTCGTTCGGTAATCGGCGTTGCAATCCAAGTGCCGTTCTTTATCGCAGCGTATCATTATCTAAGTCATTTGACTGTGCTGAACGGAGTAAGCTTTCTGTTCCTCAATGACTTGAGCA
>JBNMHA010000141.1:0-5797 GCA_050872545.1 Spirochaetales bacterium
CAGTTCCAGCCCAGCCCGCCGCTACAGTCAGAAACAGCAAATTTCTGTAAGGCACAAAACTGGACGGAACATCTTTATTTTGAGAATGGCAACTGTTTACATCGGCGGTACCTTGGAAAAGATTGGAAATGACAATGTCTTTGATAAATGAAATATCTACGGTTTTCAGTGGAATTTCCATTGAATCGCAAATATTCTGCGCTATTTCATTTTCAACAGAGTGCTTTTGTCCGTAAAAAAAACTGATTGCATAAACTTTGTTGAAATGTTTTTTTGCCCAAGCCAAACAAGTGGTAGAGTCCTGTCCGCCACTTGCAAGTACAACGGCATTTTCTGTTTTATATGATAAATCCATTTTACACTCCTTTTGCATCAATTCCCCAAATTATTTTATGAAGTTGCAGCGACAATCTAACATCAAGACGATTTTCTATTATAAAGGAAGCTAAATCTTTAAGTTCGATTTTACCGGTTTGCGGTGATAAATAAATATCCAAACCGGCATTATTTTCCTTGATTTCTTTGATAATCGCCCGAACTTGCGGCAAATCTGTTTCATCAGTGACAATTTTTATGCAGTCAAGTCCGGCTCTTAATTTTTTAATGTTATTCATGCAGAAACTGCTGCCCTCGCCCGACGAAGGTGTTTTCCAATCGGCAACGTATCGTAAATTTCCCTTGCCGAAATCCTGAATAAAAATAGATCCGTTTGTTTCCACGTAAAATAATGTCTCGCTGTGCTTTGCGGCAATCTGTGAAATTGCTTCTATTCGTTCATTCAAAAGAGGTTCACCGCCCGTAAAAAGTACAAACGCACCGGGATATTCTTTCTGTGCAAGCGCAATTTCTTCGGACAGCTGTGTAAATGTAAGTCTTTCATTTATTTCATTGCGGTTAGGTGTGTCGCAATAAGAGCATTTTAGGTTGCAACCGGAAAAACGAATCAGATACATCGGCTGACCTGCAGTAGGAGCTTCTCCGCTTAATGTAAAAAAACGCTCCGCAATTGGAAAAGTGATTTCAGCCATTAAAAGAATCGCCTCCCTCACAGTATGACTGACGCGACAATGTATTTTCATAAACTCGCACACAGAATTTCAGTTCAGGTCGTTTTTCCTTTAATTCATTATAAAAATATTGCACAAGATTTTCAGCCGTCGGAGCTTTATCAAAAATATCATTAATAATCTTGTGATCCAATGGCTCAATAAGCGTTTTTATATTACCGAAATCCCACATAATACCCTGATTGTTAATATATTTGCTGTCACCTTGAACCCAAACGCATACTTTCCAAGAATGACCATGCATTGACGCGCATTTCCCGGAATGTTCCGGAATAAAGTGGGCTGCATCAAAAAAACCTTCTGTATATAAAGTTAGTTCCATTTTACCTCTCCGAATGCGGAATTTCAAACAGCCTTTATATAACAATTCGCTTAAAAAATAAAGCCGGGAATTTACATTGCATTACGAAACCTCTCGACTCACAAGAGAGACTTTTGCAATGCAGTTTGGTTTTAATCCTTTAATCAAGTAATGGTTTTAGTTATCCCTATAACTGAAATAGTTGACATAAAAAAAGTGTACCCAATTCTAGGTACACTTTATTTGATTCAAATATTTAACAAACTACATATCTACAGATAAACCCAAAATCAGTTTGTCGATTTCCTGCGTTACTTTCAGTTCCTTGTGAATTTCTTTACCAGAAAAATTTGCGTTGTCATAAGACATCAGCATATCAAACAGCGTTCTGAGTTGTCCTGCAAAAATATTAAGGTTCATAGGAAAATTTTTTATCATCATTTGAAAAAAAATCGCCTCATTTCCATGATAATTTTTCGCATTCTGCTCACTGTAAGTTTTAAGCATAGGAATAATCTTTTGATTCAAATCTGTCACATAAACCAAAAGCGCATAGATTGAACTGTACAAATCAGAAATTGCCCCTCTGGAATCCACATAAACTATTTCTTGGTTCAACAAGTACCCAATCTGGCGTTGCAGTGTTGGTGACAATTCCAATCTTGCATACAAACCTTTAAGGTAGCTATTATTTAAGTTTGAATAATAATGTTTTCTTATCTCCGTAATTTTGTTTTTTATTTCCTCTACAGTACTCACTTTTCACCTCTTTTCATAATTTATAAAAAAATCATCCTCGCGGCAATGCCAATGGACCGGTACGCATTAATTCCTGTATTCCGTAAGAACGAATATTTTCTATAAACGCATCGATTTTTCTGACATTCCCGGTAACTTCCACTACAAAACTTTTCGGAGTCATATCAACTATTTTTCCTCTGAAAACTTTTATCGTTCTGATTACAGCTTCATCATTTTCCCTTTTGCGTACAATGCGGATAAGCAAAAGCTCACGTTCCACTTTTTCGTCACGGCTGATTAATGAAACCTTAATAACATCAACAAGCTTATTCATCTGCTTCATTACCTGTTCCACAGTCCGCTCATCGCAGTCAAAAACGATAATCATTCGCGATGTATCCGAATGTTCGGACGGACCTACGCTTAATGACTGAATATTATAACCTCTGCCGGTAATAACCTGAGAAACCTTTGCCAATACGCCGTGACGGTTTTCTACTATTAAAGATAAAGTGTATTTCACTAGATTTCTCCTTTCATTATCTCGTCAAGACTTGCACCTGCCGGAACCATAGGCCAAACATTTTCTTCACGCTCTGTGATTGCATCGATAATTACAGGTCCGCTTCTGTGTTCAACCGCTTTTTTCAACGCCTCTTTTAATTCTTCCTTATTAGTAACTCTGAATCCTGTTGCATTATACGCCTGCGCAACTTTTACAAAATCAGGAATAAATTTACTGCATTCATCACCGTGACCTACCTTGTCACAATCCGCATTGCGATTTGGACAGTCCATCAAGCATGTAGATGAATAACGGCTGTTGTTGAACAATTCCTGCCATTGGCGCACCATTCCAAGGTATCCGTTGTTCATAATAATTACAATTACAGGTAATTTTTCGATTACTGCCGTTGCCAATTCCTGAATATTCATCTGAAATGACCCATCTCCGGTAATACATGCAACAACTTTATCTTTATATGCAAACTGTGCACCAAGAGCTGCCGGGAAGCCAAAACCCATTGTTCCCAAACCGCCTGATGTAATCATTGTTCGCGGATATCTGAACTTATAATGAATTGCAGTCCACATTTGATGTTGACCGACATCCGTAGCGATAATTGAATCATCCGGAAGATTTTCGTTGCACGCTTCAAGAACTTCAATTGCAGTAAGTCTGCTCTTGCCGCGCTCAATACAATATGTCTGATTTTTCAGCTCGGCAGCTCTGGCTGTCCATTCAGGATGTTTTGCAGGTTTTACAAGCGGCAAAAGTTTATCCAGAACATTTTTTAAATCACCTACTACAGGAACATCAACCACAACATTTTTTCCGATACTAGCTGTATCTACATCAACATGAATGATTTTCGCATGACTTGCAAATGTAGCAAGTTTACCTGTCGCTCTGTCATCAAACCTAGAACCTAACGCTATCAGTAAATCTGCTTCTTGAATCATTCTGTTTGCAGCTATGCTTCCGTGCATTCCGTGCATTCCCAAGAAAAGCGGATCATCAAACGCAAAAGCTCCAAGCCCATTTAAAGTAGCCGTTACCGGAATGTCGCATTTTCTGGAAAGCTCCCGTGCCAACTCATGAGATTCACTGATGATAATTCCGCCGCCTACAATCATCAAAGGACGCTGACTTTCTTCTATTAATTGTGCAACGCGTTTAAATTGATTTGCATGTCCCTCAGTATGCGGTTTGTAACCTCGCAGCACTATATCCATATCATAATCAAAGTGATACTTTGACATACTTACATCTTTCGGCACATCAATAAGCACAGGACCGGGACGACCTGACTTTGCAATGTAAAAAGATTTTTTTATTGTTTCAGCAAGTTCGCTTACATGATGAACAAGGTAATTATGCTTAGTTATGGAATTTGATATACCGGTAATATCGGCTTCCTGAAACGCATCAATCCCAATCATTGAAGTAGGAACCTGTCCGCATATACATATTACCGGAGCAGAGTCAAAATTAGCAGTTGCTAAACCTGTGACGGCATTTGTGGCACCCGGTCCGGAAGTTACAAGACAAACTCCCGGTTTGCCTGTAGCTCTGGCATATCCATCGGCTGCGTGCACCGCACCCTGCTCATGACGAGTCAAAATTACTTTAATATCTTTTGCAGCATACAAAGCGTCAAAAATCGGAATGGCCTGACCGCCGGGATAACCGAAAATTACATTAACACCTTCTCTGCGCAGTGACTCAACAATAATTCTTGCACCTAACATCATTTCATCTTCCATGATTGCCCCCTATTGATTTCAGTTATAGCAAATAAGCTTGCACGCCTTTACGTCCTTTAAAAATAATAAAAGCCATCCCTTTTTTGCGAGGATGGCTTATTTGAACCACCCCACTTGATTCGGATGATTCAGCAAATCAACAAACCTTATTTTAAATCCAAAAGACTTACAGCTGCACTCATCCTTTTTTAAACATCTGCGAAGACGACCAAAAATGATAAGACTGCCAAAGTATTCATGCTAATTCCTAAAATCTTGAAATTGTGCATTTTATACGCATAAAACTTTGATATGTCAATAACTTTTTCCATTAGCTGAATCATTTAGTTCTTGAAAATATAAGGTAAAATAAATATTTTTTTACTGTATTATCGTTAATGTATGAAACTTGTTTTGGTTATAACGCAGCCGAAACATTTTCAGACAATGAAAACGAGGTTATATTATGGTAAGAACTATTTATTTTTATGTTGCGACGGCAGCGTTATTCTGCTGCTTTGCATTCTGTTTTTTCCTTTTGGCATTTCATTTGGAAAAGAACCAAATGTTCGGAATCGACATTGCAGATAACAAAGAATCTTCTTCATTAAAATTCTTACGCAAAAATTTAATAAAGCGTCTTTTGATAATTACAGGCTTTTATTTGCTGCCGACACTTTTTTTCATCAGATATTTCAGTAGAACAGAAAAAACATACCCGCTTATTCCGCTGTTTTTGATGATTTCTTCATACGCAATATTTTTTCTTAACTCAAAAAGTAAAATTCAGCTTATGCAAAACGGACTTCTTTCTCCGGAAAAGGAAAAAGATTTTGCTTCGTTCCTGCTTTCGGTAATTTTCATCTTGCCGTTTATTCCGATTGCGTCAGATATATTCCGTTTTACAGTAATTTTCAATAAGCTGCCGGCTTTGCTGCCGAATCACTGGAAACTTTCCGGCGTAATTGATTCATTTACTGCAAAATCAATCATTCAATTACTTTTAATGGCAGCCGGCGAAATTCTGATACTGCTGCTGTTTGTGTTTACCAAAAATGTATTTTTCTTTAAGAACAAAAAAATTAAAGCAGGAAACGGACTGCGCAAAGCAATGATTTTGCTTTTGAATATTCAAATGTGGGGATTTGCCGTATTTTTTACCGAGATGAACAATTCTGTTCTGAATAACAGAAATCTATATTCGGGACTTTTGCCAATCTTCGTTGGTATGGAAATTACTATTTTAGGCTTAATAAGTTGCTTGAACATTTTTTTAAACAGAAAAAAGTAAACATCAAAAAGTTTCATATACATAATACGGAGAAATTATGGCGGATTTTCCAAAAATTACAGTGCCAATCGGCGGCTTTTATGCCACAGACTCACCTTCATTGATTACTACAAGTTTAGGTTCATGCGTTTCGGTAACGATGTTTGATCC
>JBNMHA010000142.1:0-5400 GCA_050872545.1 Spirochaetales bacterium
AACAAAAGAAAGGCGATAGTGGCGGTTGCAAGAAAACTTGCAGAGCTTTTATATATAATGCTGAAAACAGGAAATGCGTTTGAGGCACGCAGTTTCAAGCCTCCGGTGATAGATATTACTGGTATGCTTGAAATTGCATAAAATTTGAAAAAAAGGAATCGGGAGTTGAACTCCTTATGTTGACAAAAAACATAGGAGATCTTCGGGTCAAGCCCGAAGATGACATAAAACCGCGCAATGGAATGACAGTAAAGAGAATCCGAGCAATGACGACAAACTAAGTCGTGGTGGTTGAGCAAGCCAAAAATTAAAGTTTTTGGTTATGTCAAAAACGTCACAATTTTGAAACTCTACATAATCTATTGTGATAAACTCTAGCAGAATTTGTGATAATTTCATATTGCAAAATACAAGTCAAATCAGGCGGTGAATTAAAATGTTTTTTCAGTACGGAGAAAAGGAAATTGAATATTTAAAGCAAAAAGACAAAAAACTTGCGGCTGTGATTGACAGAATCGGAAAAATTGAGCGTGCAGTTGATACGGACTTGTTTTCGGCGGTTGTGCATCATATTGTAGGGCAGCAGATTTCAACAAAAGCTCAGGCTACAATTTGGCAGCGGATGAACGATGCGCTTGGCATTGTGAATGCGGAAACCGTTCTTTCTGCCGGTGTGGAAGGATTGCAAGTTTTGGGAATGACTTTTAGGAAGGCTGAATATATTTCTGATTTTGCCCAGAAAGTTGAAAGTGGCGAGTTTGATTTGGATGCGATTTGGAAAAAATCTGATGATGAGGTGATTGCTGAGCTTTCCGCACTGAAAGGAGTCGGCGTGTGGACTGCGGAAATGATTCTGCTTTTTTGTATGCAACGGCCGAATGTTTTCAGTTTTGGCGACCTTGCGATTCTGCGCGGAATTAGGATGGTCTATCATCACCGGAAAATTGACCGCAAACTATTTGAAAAATACCGTCGTCGGCTAAGTCCGTACTGCAGCGTTGCAAGCCTGTATTTTTGGGCAGTGGCAGGCGGCGCAATTCCAGAAATGAAGGATTATGCTCCGCGCAAAACGAACAAAACAAAGTAAACAGGAGAAAAATTTATTCTATGATTTATACAAGTCGCTACGATTCACCATTGGGCGGAATTACGCTGGCTGCTGACGGACTTAGGCTTACAGGTTTGTGGTTTGATGGTCAGAAATATTTTGGCGACACGCTGCCTAGAAACTTTGAAGAAAAAAACTTGCCAGTTTTTAAAGAAACTTTCCGCTGGCTTGATATTTATTTTAGCGGGAAAGCCCCTGATTTTACGCCACCGCTTTTTATGGAAACAACTCCATTCCGCAAATCTGTGTGGGAAATCATGCTTCAAATTCCTTATGGAAAAACAATGACATACGGAGAAATCGCGGAAAAAATCGCCATTCAAAAAGGCATTGCAAGAATGTCCGCTCAGGCAGTGGGCGGCGCGGTTGGACACAATTCAATTTCACTGATTATTCCGTGTCACCGAGTTGTCGGAACAAACGGAAATCTTACAGGATATGCCGGTGGAATTGACAAGAAAATCCGTCTGCTTGCAATGGAAAAAGCGGATATGACACATCTTTTTGTTCCCCAAAAAGGAACTGCACTTTGACGTTCTTATTATTATGGCGCATTGTGGACAAGAACATTAAGCTGTTGATTTACAATGATAACTAAATTATTTTCTTTTTTAAAAACTTGAATTGACAGCTATAAATTGTCAATTTTTTCTATGTCATAAAAAATTAGATGAATTATATGAAAAAAAACTTTTATTCAGATATTCGAATATGCTCAATATTATAGATTAATGTAGTAACAATTGTATGTGTTTAAAAATAACGCAATGTATTAATTTATTGGAGAAGTTAGTGAAAACAAAAAATATGAACATTTTATATTTGATTTGCATCACAGCAATTATGATTATTGGATGCCAAATAAATTCTGAAGAAATAGATGAAGAAAGTGAAGGATTATCTATGTTTACAGAGACGCAGAATGGAAACAATACTAATTGTGATGAAAGTGGTTGTGTAGTTATGTATTGGTTGGAAGATATTGCCGATGGTAAATATACTCTTGCATATAAAAAAAGATTTGAAAGTACTGAATGTGAAATAACAGAGGAAAATATCTGCAAAAATAAAATTGTTGATATTCCCGGATATATTCGAAAATGTGTAAAAATGAAATCTCAGTTTTATATCCCATATAAGGTGGAGGTTTATTTTGATAGAAAAAATATTACACTTACGTTAAATCCAGCTAATGGACAGGAAAAGACTGTATTAATTGGAAAAATGGGAGCATCTGTTAATGCTGTGATTCCAACTAAAGCTGGCTGGAAATTTGCCGGATGGAATCCGGAATTGCCAAAAACTTTTCCAACAAGTGATGTTGAATATAAAGCTGAATGGATAAAGGAGGGGGATTACAAAATTACCTATGAACTTAACGGCGGAGTAAATGCTCCGGAAAATCCTACAGGGTATACATCGGAGATACAACCGGTAATTTTTGCTGCCCCTACGAAGAATAATTATAAATTTGTCGGTTGGTACAGTGATAATGCATTTAAGAATAAAATAGAACAAATTGAAAAAGATTCGACTGGCGATATTACACTTCATGCAAAATGGATGATAGCAAATGACAATGCAATTTTCGATATAATCGCAACATTTCATGATACAGAGAATACTCTTACTCTGACTGAAGAAATTACCGATAATACAATTAAGCAAATATCTGAGGCTCTTAAAAGAAATTGTACAGTGAAAGTTAATCTTGAACTTAGTAAAGCAAAAGGAATTAGAAAAATTCCGGATTATAGTTTTATTGATTGTTGTAATCTTGTCAGCATTGTACTTCCATCCTGCATTAAAGAAATCGGATATTGTGCATTTTATGGTTGTACATCTCTTGAATCAGTAACATTTCCCAAGAAATTATGCGAAATTGGAAGTTCTGCTTTTTGGAATTGTAAAATGCTTACTACTGTGAATTATCTCGGGACAATTGAGGAATGGCAGAATTTTCAAGATAAACTTGTTCATAGTTATATGATGGAATCTTGGAATGCAATTTTGTGTGAAGGCAATGGAAGTCTCTTTTCTGGAAAAATAAAGTGTAACAATGGAATATTAAGTAATATTTTTATTAGTAATAATCCAATTGCTTTTATTGATAATGAAAGTATAAGAAATATAATCGCTACTGAGATTGCAGCTTCATCTCACAGTAATGGAAAAGTTGATAACATTGGTTCTATATATGTTCCTTGTATTACTGTAACACGTGCTACTTCTAAGGAAACAATTGCAGTAATATTTGAGGAATTCAAAAAAGGAAACAGAAGATTTGATATTGATTTGAGTGAAGCTATCTGCTTAACAGAAATTTTGCCGAATGAGTTTAAAGATTATCAAATAATTAGAAATATAGTGCTTCCAAACACTATTAAAAAAATTGGCAGTAATGCTTTTAAAAATTGTACTTTTCTCGAATCTGTGAAAATTCCAAATACTGTCGAATCAATTGGTGATTATGCATTTGATGGTTGCACAAAGTTAAAAACAATAAACTACGATGGACTGGAAGGAAATTGGGAGAAAATTATTGGAAAAAATAATAAAAATATTCAAGCGAATAATGGACCTATAAAAATAAATTGTGAAGGTAGTCCTGTTGGAAAAAAGATAAATGTTGTAAAAAAAAGTTTCTATTAGAAAATAGATAACTTTGAAAGATTATATCAAAGTGCAATCAAAAAATAATCAAAAATGATGAAATCGGAACAAACGGAAGCCTTACAGGATATGCCGGCGAAAACATCTCAAACGAATGGCTTTAAAAACAGTTCAAGGCACAGAAGTTGATTTGATTTTCCCAACAGATTCCAGCACTTTCATGTCTTTTGAAAACATCATTTTTATAGAAAATTTAAACCATTTGGTAGGAGAAACTCCATACTTGTAGCAATTAATTTTTCTTGAAAGAAATTTTGAAAAGGCGGATTTTTCTTTTTGAGGTAATTCTGTTTTTTTCTGTTCTTTTTCTTTGGAGTTGCTTAGTTTTGCCAATAATTCTGGAGGAATAAAAGATGCTAAACTTATTGTAAGGTCTTTGTTGTTTATTCTGTTTGACTCAAATCTTTTTGAAATATCAGTTTCAACATAATTCGATAATTTCGGCAAACTTTCAATTTTATTGTCTGATATTTGCATTTTATGAAGAATTCTTGCTGTGTTGAAAGCATCTGCAAAAGCGTTATGTCTTTGTCCTTTGAATTTCAGATGACACAATTTCATTGCGGCGTCTAAAGAAAGCGTTTTTTTCACATCAAGGATATTACCGAAAGCAGCCTGCAAATCAATGAATGTTTTTAGAAAATTCCAATATTCATCATGATTTTTTGCCTTTATATAAATTTCATTCCAAAGCTGTTTATAATCACTATCACTCCAGCAGAAAGTTGTTATATTATCTTTTTTTGCCCAAGTATAAAATTTATGGAAAGTCACAGAAAATGTGTTTGCATGAGCGACTGTTTCATTCGTAATTCCTGTCAATTTTGCAATTTCATCGGAAATATTGCTGTAAATAGGTTTCACATAAGAATTGAATCGGCTTATGCAGTTAAAATTCTCATCCAGCATGACAGCACCTATTTGAATAACTTCCCAAGACATTCCTTTTGCACTCTTGCGTTCTTTTGAAGTCAGTTTGTTCATCTCTAAATCTATGCAGATGTAGCACTTCTTTTTTGATTCTGTTTTGGTTTTTTTTATTGGCTGAGTGGATTTTTTTGTAATATCATGAAGTTTTGCAGTGGCTTCCTGCTTTTTCAGCTTTTTATCAAGTTTTGCTAATGTTCTTTCAACCCAAAACGGATGGCTTGCCTGCCTTATTAGAGCGTTGCATTGTTTTCCGAGACAATTCTTAGCTTTGATCTGCTTTGTAGTCAGAAAAGATTTATGAAAATCGCAGTATCCTACACATCTGCAAAAATAACTTTCAGTATTATATAAGCATGGGCAAATCTCCATAGGATCTGTCGGGAAAACAAAATCTGTCATAAAATGCTCCATCAAATCATTCTTTCAGTTTTACAAATCTATTATAAACAGTCAAGACGACATAGAGTGTCGGAGGAGAAAATTATAGAGCAACTTTGTAAATAGTAGTTCTTGAAATGCGCTTCAAGCAATTGGCAGCCTTTTTTGTCTTTAAAATTTTCTATTGTAAAAGCCGTATATTCGTGTTACTATAAAAAGATACATACACTTTTTAATCTTTTTGAGGTTTTTCGCAATGTCAAAGAAAATGATAATGGGAAACGAGGCGATTGCCTTGGGCGCAATTTGTG
>JBNMHA010000143.1:0-5304 GCA_050872545.1 Spirochaetales bacterium
CACCAAGTTACACGCAAGAAACACAAGGGACAGGCCCTAATCCCAAAACAGTATACAGACCTGTCCCTTTGTATATTTCCACATCCGACCAGATTTACTTGTATTCCAAACTAGAATTAGGGTCTGTCCCCAAGTTAAATAAAGTACTGACGGTACCACAGATTTAATGTAAGCAGTACCCACAGTTTTTTGCCGTTGTCTTTTCCCTTATAATGCTCTTCAAGCAAATTTTCTACTTTCTTGCGCTTCATAAGGTTCAGCACCAAACCTTTCGGATCAAGCAGCGTAGAGTTCAAAAAATCACGCAGTTCGCTGCGAAACCAAGCATTTACAGGTACATCAAATCCTTTCTTTTTCCTGTAAAGAATATCCTTGTCTAAATAACGACCGAGAAGAATTTCCTTAAAAATTTTTTTGCGTTTTTTCCCTTTCATTTTGTATTTCAAAGGCATTTCAGCTGCCGTTTCAACAAGTTCGTAATCAAGCAGCGGACTGCGGCTTTCCAGTCCGAACGCGCTACATGCAATATCCACTTTTGCCATTAAATCATCAGGCAGATATGTATGAAAATCAAGATATTGAATTGCTTCTACAGTCGGAAGTTTTTTCTCATACTTCCTAAAAGCTTCAAAAGAATCTTTATTAATGCTCTTTTTTATGGAATCAAGGTAAAAATCTTCCTTTGTGAAAGTATCGAAATAGCGAGTATAATTATAATGGCGAACAGCCGGAGATTCATGAAGCGTTTTGAAAAAAACGAAAGCCTGATGAAACAATGCGCTATTGAAATTTTCCGAAAGCTTTTTGCATATCCAAGCAGTCAAATTTGTAAACGGAAACCACTTCATTTTATCGGCAATCTGATGTACTCGGTAACGATCATATCCTGCAAAATTTTCGTCACCGCCGTCGCCATTCAGCACAACCTTTACCTTCTCGGAAGTCTTCTTTGCTAAAATATAAGTAGGCAACTGTGATACATCGGCATAAGGTTCTTCATACTGGAAAACAATTTCTTCCATTGCATTTTGCATATCATTTGCCGTAACTGTAAAATTATAATGCTCTGTTTTATATTGCTGCGCCACTTTCTGCGCATATTCGCTTTCATCGAAATCTTTCTCTGCAAATTTTATCGTAAATGTTTTGAGATTTTCCTTATACCTTGACGCAAATGCTACTACTGCACTGCTGTCAACTCCGCCGGAAAGAAAAGAACCGACTTCCACATCAGATGCCATCATTCTGCGTTGAACGCTCTTATCTATGCACTGTTCAATTTTTTTCATCCATTCTTTTTTACTTCGGTTCTTCTTTTTGTCAAACGGCAAATCCCAGTATCTTTCGGTGCTGAATTCTTTTGTTTTAAGATTAAAAATAAAAAATGAAGCTTGCTCCAGTTTAAAAATATTTTTAAATCCGGTTAAAGGAGCTGGCACATACTGCAATGTCAAATATCTGTCTACCGCATTTAAATCAATTTCACGCGGAACATCCTGCGTCAGAATTCCCTTTAATTCACTGCAAAAAATGAATCGTTCATCATCAAAATAATATTTCAGCGGCTTTTTTCCCAATCTGTCTCTTGCGCCGAAAAGCAAATCTCCGTGAACATCCCAAATTACGAATGCAAACATTCCGTTCAATTTTGAAACAACATCGGTTCCCCAATGCGCATAACCTTTAAGAAGTACTTCGGTATCGCATTCGGTTTCAAAAGAATAACCGACTTTTTCCAGTTCGCTGCGTAATTCCAGAAAATTGTAAATTTCGCCGTTAAAAGTCACAAGATAGTCAGGTTCTTTGCTGTCGTCATAAACAAGAAAAGACTTATCACGCGTTTTGCCCAAGCAAAGTCCCATTGGTTGATGACCTTTTTCCGATAAATCAAGAATTGCAAGACGTACATGACCGAATCCCAAATGGAAATTCTTATGATTTCTGATAAAAACGCCTCTGCCGTCCGGTCCGCGATGTTTTATTGCCTCATTCATCGCTTCAATCTGTCGCTTCTCAACTTTTGAATTAAAATTGACAAAACCGCTTATTCCGCACATTTTACATCTCCTGCTTAAACCCTGATTTTAACCGAGAGCTTCCTGTAATTTAGTCATATATGGCTTGAGCATGTCTTCTACTTGCTTAAATTCTTCGCCTATTTCAATTTCAAAGCCTAAGAATAAAATTCCTAGCAGCATTCCCATCATTTCCAGCGGAACTGCAAGAAATGATATGCTGTTATTTAAATCTTCCGGAACAATTCCGTCGCTCAATATCCCGGAAGACAGTACATCTCCGGAAACACAAATTGCTTTACCTGCAAGCAGCTGCTTTGCATACTCGTTTGAAGAATCAAGCACTGCACATGTTTCTTCAGCATTGTAAAGTATTAACTGCGATTGCCCATCGGTACACAAATATAATGCAGATGCATTGCCACCTAGCATTTGAGTAATTTCATCTATTATCTGCTGTGCAACATCTTCGACTGTCATTTCTGCAATTTGATAATCCGACACATCTAAAATTTCAGCCGTATTTTCAGAATTTTCAGTTTGTGCTGCGGGCTGATTTATTTCTCGAATGCTTTTTGCCAATTCATCATCGGCATACTGTACCTGAAAAAATGCTTCGGGAATTACGGGAATTTCAGAGTCGCCGCAGTCAGATTTCTGCGGTAAATTCTCCGCAGCCGGTTCAACGGACGGCTTATATATTAATGGGAAACTGTCGATTTCAATTTTTCCGGGTTCACGAAACAACATTCTGCAATCTCCGATTATTTATTATTTTTTGAAACATCGCATAAGTAAGCAAGAAAATCTTCTTTTTCATTAAATGAAACGTTTACTTCTTTTTGTTTTTTATTATCCATTGTTACTCCTTAAAAAGGCACAATGGTTTATCGGTAAGGCTGAGATAAAACTGGAAACTTAATTTTTAAGCTCTCCCGGTTTGCTCCAATTCTTATCATCAAAAATATCTGTGCCGACATGAATCAAATCTTCACTGTTATATGTGTAAGTTGTTTTATTAGGCTCCAAGTCTTTCACCCAATCGTGATGCACAACAATATCCACTCCGCCAATTTTTTCATCCATATTAATATTTTTTCCAGTAAACGGATTTTTTTGCAAATCTTTCGACAAGTGCGAAACGGCAAGAGACGGCACATCGGCATTTGTCATAAACTCATTATCTGTTTGAATTCCTTCCGGTGAATTGAAATCTTTCATCAACAGCAGCGGATGAAATCTTGCCTGAAAAGATTTATTGCCGAACTGCGGAATATTCAGATCTTCGCGCCCATGGTCAGCTGCAATAATAATTTTCGTATTATCGAAAACTCCGTTGTCACGCAATACATCAAGCCATCGTCCGACACGTTTCAATGCAGCAAGGTTTGCGTAAAAATGACAAAGTGTATTTTCATCATCAAAAGGAAGTTTGTAATCTTTGCGAATATCGGCTTCTTCAATCGCACCTTCAACAGTAAGTTTTCCGTTTGGCTGAAAAACCGGTTCGTGAGTACATGAGTTGTAAATAATCATACAGCCGCTTTTATCCGAGTCGTAACTAAACAACTGCGGCAGATAATCAAGCACGCTGAAAGCATTAAGAAATTTTGTATCTGCACTGATAGAATCTGAACCTAAATAATTACCGTCGTTATAAAAAGCCGAGCGTACTACAGGCGGAAACATTCTGAAGAAACTGAATGACATTAAATCGACCTTGCCGGAAGTTTTCTGATTCGGTCGCTTTTCTTTCAGCCACAAATTTGTGTAGCGCGCTTCCAATATTTCGCTACTTATTCCGTCGTTTGTCAAAACACTCACATCGGGAACCCAACTGTAACCGGCATACGGAGGATCGGTAAAAACGGCATTGTATCCGGCATTTTGGAAAATTTTCGGCAGCATTTTCAGTCCTTCGTTTTGTTTATCCACTAAAGGTACATCGTTGCGCTTGTTCATTTGTACCGGTGTATATTCATAACCGCCGAAAACCGGAATTGCGCCCATAAGTGTTCTGTCATTAAAAGAAACGGTGTTAGGGTAATAAGTAAAGCCGTCAAATTGTTCTTTAAGCTGCGGATTATAATCGAGAAGCAATGGAAAAAATGAATTAATCGCTCTGTCAAGCATTATCACAACAACATTCTGCTTTGTTTTGCTTAAACTGAAAACAGGTGAAATCTCATTTTTGTCCGTACTGTCGGCGGCTATTGTTACATAGCGTGAATATTCTTTTTGAATAACGGCTGCGTATTTTATCGCCATAGGCAAAAAAGTCAGCAGCAGAATCGAATAAACAGCTGTAAGTACGCGATAATATTTTTTATGCAGAATAAAAATCACCACTGCAATGCACAACAGTGAGGCAAGAATATTTGCAGCTGAAAAAAACAGCGGCGCATTGAGCAAAGTCGGATTATCAAAGTGAAGATTTTCGGATATTGTTCCGTAATTGCCTGCAAATAAAAAAACATTTATAGGAACAATAAGTGCCGCAGCCGAAAACAGCATTGTGATGAAATATTTTACTTTGTCTTTAAACAGAAAGTAAAGCACAACGGGCAGAAAAAATAATCCACTGAAAGCTTTCCAAAATGTTGTCGGTAATATTGCCAGCGGATTTTTTATCGTACCGGTAAATTTCACAAACTCCTGTGCTGATGATGAAATCAATGATGCCGGAATTATAATACCTGCAATAAAAACAAGAACTAAGCATGATAAAAAGAAAACCGGCTGCATTTGTTTGCGATCAAATTTTACTTCGTGCAGCTTTAATTTTCCGTTTATTAGCAATTCAACAACTAGGAACAATGCAAAACCGACAAATGCAAACAGTGACAGAACGAACTTTCTTTTTAAGTTAATTCCTGCCATAGGCAATTTTATTCCCGGAATAAAAATAAACAAGCAGTAAATCAAAGCTACTGCCATTGTGGCAAGCCCAATTTTGTTTAATACATGTCCGACTTTCGGATAACGATAAATTATATTTTTCACAAGCGAATAGAAATTGTTCATTGTCCAGTAAAGAACAAGTCCGGATGGTGACGGGTAGAGCAGCACTAAAAACAACAATGCCATTATTACTAGCTGGGTAATTTCTTTGCCGGTCAACTTTTTACCGTAAACAGCTGCGGACATTAAGTTTATCACTGTCATCAAAATCGGCATTATGTTTACCTGGAAGTTTCCGATTTTCAATAAGCCATCCGGTTTGCTCAAGTCATTGAGGAACAGAAAGCTTACTCCGTTCAGCACAGTCAAATGACTTAGATAATGATAC
>JBNMHA010000144.1:0-5205 GCA_050872545.1 Spirochaetales bacterium
CACCTCCACTAAGCTTTAATGCGTTTTGGTGTCATTTTTAACTACAAGATTAAGAATACTTTACATATTTTTACATTTTCTCCTTGTGAGAACGAAATTAGAGGCGTTTCAGAAGGTGTCTCGTTTTCTAAAATAAGGTGGAAAATGCGTAATTTTTGCTGGTGTCAGACCCTTATTCGCTTTTGGAATTAATAGCAGCTTTTGCTTAGATTACCAACTAAGGGACAGACCCTAATCCCAAAACAGTATACAGACCTGTCCCTTTGTATATTTCCACATCCGACTAACTTTGTCTGTATTCCAAAATAGCATTAGGGTCTGTCCCCAGCAAAAAAATATGCAAAAAAGAAGAAAAAGAGTTTGACATTCATATTAAATTGTACTAGGTTATTTTCTGTAATGATTACAAATTTAGAAGGAGTTTATCATGTCAAAACAATGGGTTTGCAGTGTATGCGGTTATGTACACACAGGAGATGAAGCACCGGATCAATGTCCTCAGTGCAAAGCATCAAAGGACAAATTTAAACTGAAAGAAGAAGGAAAAGGCTATGCCGATGAGCACAAAATAGGAATTGCACAAGGCGTGGATCCAGAAATTCTTCAAGGATTAAGAGACAATTTTAACGGAGAATGCTGTGAAGTCGGAATGTATCTTGCCATGAGCCGCCAAGCTGACCGCGAAGGTTATCCTGAAATCGCAGAAGCTTTTAAAAGATACGCATTTGAGGAAGCTGATCATGCATCACGTTTTGCCGAACTGTTGGGCGAAGTTGTAACAAACAGCACAAAAAAGAACCTAGAATTGCGCGCTGCTGCTGAAGCCGGTGCCTGTGAAGGAAAAATGATGATTGCAAAACGTGCCAAAGAATTAAACTATGATGCTATTCATGATACCGTTCACGAAATGGCTAAGGATGAAGCTCGTCACGGATGCGGATTCCAAGGACTTCTTAACAGATATTTCAAATAAGACATTTCAAAATTAAATCTTTTATTATAAAAGGTTTAATTCCAATGATTGCATTCAGCCAAAAGTTTCTTTCTTTCCGGAAGCTTTTGGCTTTTACGTAAAATTAATGTTAATTCTGTCGTTATCAGGTGTAATAAAGGGAAAAAATGCAGACTTCAGATATTTTGCTAAAACATGACATCAGACCATCAATTCATAGGATTCTAATTTACCAATATCTAATCGATAATAAAATTCATCCTACAGCAGATACTGTATATATCAATCTGCATCCTAAATTACCTACCCTTTCAAAAACAACAATTTACAATACATTATCACTATTCGTGAAAAAGAAGTTGATACAAGAACTGCCATTGGAAAATGGAGAACTGCGCTATGATGCAGATACATCCGAACATGCGCATTTTAAATGCGAAAAATGCGGAAAAGTCTACGACATTGCAATAAAAGCCGATTTGCCACAACTGCCGGCAGATTTTAAAGTTTCACGCTCTCAATTATTTATGTGGGGAAAATGTTCATTCTGTGTATAAATCAGCGGTAGCCAATCTCAACAAGCCAATCCTTTTGGCATTCTTCAAGCGAATTTCCAACAGATTCATAAAACTTATCTTTAAAATTTGAAGTTGTCGTATCATTCTGCCACTGTATCACAGATTCAATTCCATAATTTCTTACTAAATATGCCACAAAAGATTCCATTATCTCATAACGCAATCCAATATTTCTGCCTGCCTCAAAAACATTTGTCCTATTGAAATCCGGCAGCGAAAGTTTCAATAAATATTCCGGCATTCCGTCATTTGTCAAAATTCCCTGTAATGCAGAAGCTTTCAGTAAATCAAAAATTTCAGTATCCGAATAACTGTATCCCAAATAATAATAATAAAATTTCAGGCTCAAAAAAGATGCAAAGCCCTCAGCAAGTGCCGTATTATCAAGGCTGAAATAGAAATCCTGAATCACATGCATAACTTCATGCAAAATTACAGATGCCGCAGTTAAATAATCCTGTTCAACATAATAATAAACGATTGTTCCGTTAATAGAATGAGAATCAAGCTTAATACCAGAAAACGGCTCTCGGAAAGAACCTGAAGCATTATCAAAAAGATAAACATCCGGCTTCAATTCAACCGAAAAACCAGCATAAGCTGAAAACCAGTTAATTCCATTCTCACAATATTTTGCAATTTTATTTAAATCCTCCGATATGTCGCCGTTGTCACGATAAAAAAATGTGAAATGCGATGTTTCAAGAACATTAAACGGCTGCGTATCAAGCACAAGTGACGAGCACGAAAAACAAAAGCTTATCAGCAAAAAATACGCTGCATGATAAATTTTCTTACTAAAAAAGCTCAACATTTACCCCCGCAAATCCTATATTTGACCAGAAAATGCGCCCGGTTAAATTTTGGCACGATAACCCGGCAATAATTTTATTCTTATATCCGACTAAAAACCAAATACGTTTGTACAGCTTAACTTCCGCATTAACAGCAAACATATTATAAAAATAATACGCCGCAATGTTATCTGTATCAAATAATTCGTCCTGCCTAAAATAAAATTCCGTGCCGACCATTGCACCTATTTCATGATGAAATCGTAATTTCAAATTATTCGTGCAGTTTAGTCTGATACCAGAATCAATTGTAGGCAAAAACGGCGTTATCCGCAAATTTGTGTAGTTGTAAACCTTTCCTATTGAATAACGATCACTGCGCAACACAAAATGCGCACCGGTTCCGAAATAAAATGCGAATGGACGAATAAATCTAAAATTAACAAGAAATCGATAATCTGCCTGAATATCAAGCGAATAAGTTTTATCTGTATAATAAATCAGCCCATTTTTCCAATATCTGCTGCCGCCTTTTATATGAAATTCGGCTTCCTGCGTAAATGAAAATCTCGCACCGTCACTTCCTGCTGCGGCTGTCAGCTCAATCCCGGCAGAAAACACCGGTGACAATTGCGTATTGTACAAAAACGAGAAAAAGTTCTCTGTATAATCCAAACCACCGCAAAAAAAAGAACGACCATGCCAATTAACGGCAAAAGAAGCTACTGCGCCACAAAACAAAATTACAGCAATCATGATATTTTTTCTTATCATGAATTAACCTCTTCCACTATTATCGAATATTTTCCCAATGTATTATTTCCGTCAATGCACAGCCAATAATCTCCGGCAGCATTTTCATCAACTGTATATAAAAATTTTCCGTAATTGCTTACAGCTTCTTCCGGTTTAATACAGATTAATCTTTTTTTATCCGCGCCTTCTTCACCAAAGAAGAAATCCACACCGAATAAAACCCTTCCGTATGATGAATCGGGAACTATTGAAAACGAGTATTTTTTATTTGCTTCAAGCGCAATCTTATAATAGCGGCAGTCAGTTGTATCTATAGCTCCAACTGTCAGCGTATTAAGTTCAATTCTCAGTGCATTATCAAAACTTGTATTGTCTGCCACGTCTTCCGGCAAAACATTTTCCTGTACATCATAACGCTGCGCATTTTTCACAATCGATGAATAAAAATAAACTTCATTATGTTCTGTCTCCGATTTTGTTTCCAAACATGCAGCAACTCTGTAATCATAAAGAATTCCCATTTGTGCACTTCTGTCATACATCACCGTAATATCCGGAGAAAATTCACTTTGCACATCAAGTCTGTAAGGTGACAGCGCTCCTTTAACATTTTCCCATTCTTCATCACCAGTTTTTCGGCGCTGAATAATATATTTTGATGCCATTGACGAAAAGTAAGACGACCAAAAAACTTTAACATAAGAAATACAGTTCGATGAATATGCAGAAAAAAGTTCCGATGACTCCACTTTCTCAACGATTAAATCATAATCGCCTGTCCTATTCAAAGTAGAAGAAGTACTGTCCGGAGAAATACAAATATAAACAGGCGTATTTCTCGTAAAAAGGATAATGTAGGAATTTCCCTTAGATGTAAGATTCTGACCTTTTGCCGAAGTAATCGGTTTTGAATCACTGTCTATCGCAATATCGTAAGTGTACAAAACCGCACTGCTGTCTTCCGGCGATTTGATTGTTATTTTAAGAATATCGCCCTTTTCAGCATCAAGCGTGTAATAATCATAATCATCGGCAGTTGCATCATGGCTTATATACAAGGATGATTTATAAATCTTGCCAACTTCAATCTTTGTACTTTTACTGATTTCATTATTGCCGCCGAGTACTTTATCGTAATCATCCACTCCCCGCCCGTTTCGCTTTCCGCTCTTTACCACAGAAAAATCACTTTCACCGTACAGAATAGATTTTGCACGAACTCTATAATAATAAACTTTTCCCGGATCTACAGAATTATCATGATAATACAAAGCACTAATATCATCAGCAATCAGTTTAAATTCACCATTTTCGGTCTCGCTGCGGAACAATGAAAACAAAACTGAAATTGTCTGATTCTTCGGATAATTCCAAAAAGCCGTAATTTGGCTATTTCCATTCTGAATCATAAAATTCAGCGGTTCTTCCAAAACAACATTCGTTTCCGGTGAATAAAAATCCAACGTATCGTATCTTGATTCTTCACATCCTAAAAGCAGCAATGACACAACTAATATTATGACAGAATATCCGGTTTTCATATAATTAATTAACTTCCTTATTTTTCAATATTTCTTTCATCTCCTGCCAAATCGTTTGCGATGGAGATGTTGCCATTACTTTATAACGCCCATTTTCCAGATATAAATCTTCCCAATAGCCACCGGCTTCCGATAGTATCAACCGTGACGCAGCAAAATCCCACAAATGCGGTCCTTCCTGAAAAAACACGCCTGCACCGCCGCGCGCTACATTTACAATATCAAGCCCTGTTGCTCCGAACATTCTGACTTTAAGCGATCTTTTTGAAATCTCCGGCAATAAATACGCAATGTGCCAAGTAGAAGCTACAAGGCTTCCGCATGTCAATAAAACTAAGCATTCCGATAATGCTCGATATTTTCCGCATTTTATAGGCAAGTCACCGCAAAATGCACCGCCGCCGTTTACCGCATAATACATTTCATCCTGAATAGGCACATAAACTACACCGGCAACAGGTTCTCCCCATTCCTCCACCGGCTCATTTTTCTGTAAAGAATCAAGCTGTGCCTCTGTCATTTTGTAACAGGCAATGCACACACAAAAATACGGAAGCCCGGCGTAATAATTAACACTGCCGTCC
>JBNMHA010000145.1:0-5186 GCA_050872545.1 Spirochaetales bacterium
ATAATAAATCATTTTATTGTCAATAATTGTTATATTTATAAAATTTTAACCGAATTAAAAAAAATCAGTCGGCTTTTGGACTTAGTGAATACAATTATAAAATTTATTTAAGATTTTGGAGGTACACAATGATCAGCATTGCATTGTATCAGCCTGAAATTCCGCAGAATACCGGAAATATTGCACGATTGGCTGTCGGATTGGATGCGGATTTGTATTTAATTGGGAAATTGGGATTTAGCCTTGATGATCGGTATTTGAAACGTGCCGGTTTGGATTACTGGGAGCATTTAAAATTAACAGTTTGCAAAGATATGGAAGAATTTGAGCAGCTTACTGCCGGGCGGCGGAAAGTTCTCGGAACAACAAAAGGTACAACTGCGTATTATGAGTTCAATTATAAACCGGATGACATTATAATTTTAGGACAGGAAAGCTGCGGATTGCCTAAAGATTATTTGATTGCTAATTTGGATAATTCGGTGACAATACCGATGCCGGGTAAAGTTCGTTCTTTGAATTTGTCCAACAGCGCCGCAATTTTGGCGTATGATGCGCTTATTCGTACCGGGTACTTTGATGGTTTTCAGAAGAACAGAAATTTTTATACAGAACTTTAAATATTGTGCACTAATAATTTTTTTTTAATTTATTAAAAAAAAATACTTGAAATAAAAAATAAATATGATATAAAGCCAATAACTTTTAGAAATGCAAGAATAACTCAGTTGGTAGAGTGCGACCTTGCCAAGGTCGATGCCGGGGGTTCGAGTCCCCTTTCTTGCTCATTAAATCACCTTGTTGTTCAGGGTGATTTTTTTTTATGTCCTAAGCTTTTAATAAAACCGGGAAAAGACAATTTGACAAAACAGAAGATTCATATATAATCCCCGCCATGAAAAAGCCAGTCTTTATAAGTATTTCTTTTGCAGTCCTTTTAATTGTGTCTTTTGCTTACACGCTGTGTTTCCCCGTACAATTAATTATGCGTCCTGTTTATAAAGTAGATTCTGTTATCAGCACGGAAAGCGATATGGAAATTACGCAGCCGGATGCTTATTTTGTGGAAGATGATATGATTGCGTATTTTTCGATAAAAAATGAAGCTGTAACTTTTATAGAAGATTTAAGTGTTTTGAATAATGAATATGAAAAAAATTATATTGCCGGAAATATCAACGGTTATGTTAAATACAACAAAAGCGGAACGTTACTTCAGTTTTTTTCACCGAATGGGGCTTTGTTGAGTGAACAAAGAAGCACCGGATGTTATCCGTACATAAGAGAAGATTCCCCGATTGTGTATGCTGTTAAAGACGGCGGACAAACTTTGCGGTCGTTTTATTTTAACGGAGAACCGTTACTGCATGATTATATTGATAATTCTTTGATTTGTTCTGTGTCTATGTCTGAAGATTTTGATACGGCAGTTTCTTATGCAGACGGTTATTCTTTGCTGCTGAATAGAAGCGGGGAAGTTATATTTTCTTGTGAACAAAAAGAACCGGAGATTAAAATAGCAAAAGCAAGTTGTTACTCTGCGCAAAGCAAATATTTTTGCGAAATATCTGGCTTATTTCCCGAAATGCTTACAATTTATAATGTCGATACAAAAGCAAAAACAGCGCAGTTTCAAACCGGAAGCAATTTCAGATACTCGCCCTTGATGAAAATTTATAACGATGTTGTTTATTATGAAACGGAAAATGCTTTAGAGCTGTATTTTATTGACAAAGGAAATAAATGTTCATTGCAGTTTAGCGGTGAACTGATTGATTTTAAGGTAAATACACAGAATGAAATTATACTGTTGAGCGAAAAAGATTCCATGAATTATCTTTATGTTTACAATAGTGACGGCGTTCGCTCTTTTTATCAAGAATCATACAACAGTATATCCAATTTGAGAGTTTATGACAGCGAAACCTTTTACTTTAAGTTTGATAAAGAAATCTATGTTTTGCGCAGGAAAATGTTTTCATGAATATCAAGAAATGTTTTACGGCTATTTTATTGCTCACGATTGTTTCAGTTTCGCTTCCAGCTCAAGAAAGAAAATCAGCTGCTATAGTTTCTCAATTCGGCGGCAATTTAGAAACTCGTTTTCAGACAGGTATGAATATTCAGAGCAGGGAACTGCCTTTTTTTGCAAAAGAAGACAGCGAAGTCGTTTTTGTGAATAAAAGAAAGCCGGACAGCATAAATTATCCAATTGGAAATCTTATTTTGTTGCAAAGCAAATCTTCAAATCTGCGCTGTCACTATTCCGGAATTGCAGATGGGTCGTATGATGAACATATTTTGAGTTATTCGCAGGGTGAGTTCATAGGACTTGCAGGAAACAGCGGAACAAATGATAAAGAGATGCTTCATATAGAATTGGAAGATGTTGAAAATCATCGACTGCTTAACCCGGCGGCGTATTTTGATGTACCGGATACGAAAAAACCGGTTATTAATGATTTATTTTTTATTGATATACACAATCGTGAAATATCACTGTTTCAAACAAAGAAAGTTATACGCGGCGGAAAGTTGTTTATAAAATGCAGCGATTATATTAATGATAATTCATCTGTACTTATGCCGTATAAAATTGACGTGTTTATTAACGGTGAAGAATTTTGTTCGCTGAGTTTTGAATCTATGGATAAAAAAAATAAAACGTTTTATCTGTCCGGCTCGGAAAAAGATTTTTTCGCACTGTATCAAATAAATTCTCCTAATGTTTTTTTCTTGAAAGAACAATATTTCCTGCCCGGTCTTCTCGGAATAAAAGTTGTAGTGAAAGATTTTGCCGGAAATTCTAGTTCTTACATCACATCTTTCAGAGTACTGCCGAACTGATAAAACTTATTAAATTGCAGTAATTCGCCGGGAAAACAGCTCCTGAATTTAGAAACATATTTTTTTTACTTTTACAGGCATATTAATTGCTTTTTCAGGAAAAAAATATAACCAGAAAAACAGGAGGCTTTAATGTTACTGAAAAAATTAGAAAGTTTTTTCTTACTTTTAACATTCGGACTTTTTTTATTTTCATGTACGGTTGAAGAAAATAAAAAAGTTGAAAAACCAACAACAACATCACCTGAATATAAAGTTTCAATCGAAATATTAAATTCGGGATCTATTGAGAAATCTCGTTTTGAATTTCAAGGAACTATTGACGGAAATCCGATTTATATTCCGGTAGATTCAGCAGGAATCGGACTACAGGAAATCAAACTTGGTTCTGGTGGATTATTGAAAATTATAGTACGTGCTTACTCTTTAAGTACCGGTGAAATGACTGCATACGGAGAAGCTGAAAAAGAAATTTCAGGTAATACAAGTTTTGAAATTAAATTAAAAAGCATTGCTTCCGAGGATTTGTTTTACTTGACTTATAATAATGACGGAACAGAAACTAAGTCGCCTTATTATAAGAATGAATCGGTTGGCGAATGCCCAGAACCGACAAAAGACGGTTACACTTTTCAAGGTTGGTTTACATCACCAAACGGACAGGGAACAAAATTAACCACAAATTATGTGATGACTTCAGATCTTACAGTTTATGCTTATTGGACAGCAAACAGTTCAGACACAGTGTATACCGTAACATTTGAAACTAACGGCGGAACTTCCGTAAGTTCTCAAACTGTAGCAGCGAATACTACAATTAATAAGCCGGTAGAACCTACAAAAACAGATTATACTTTTACCGGATGGTACCTTGATTCTGCATGTAGTAATTTAGTTAGTTTTCCTTATAAAGTGACAGGAAATGTTACTTTGTATGCCAGATGGATTTCTTCCGGAAATGTCGTAAAAGTTACCGGTGTAAAATTGATCCAGGCTTCACATACTTTCGACAGTGTAGGCAGCGCAATAGATCTTGTTTGTGTTATTGAACCGACTAATGCTACAAACAAGAGTGTTTCTTGGAGTTCCGATAATCCGAATGTCGCAACTGTAAGCGGTGGTAAAGTAACTGCGGTTTCTGCCGGTTCAGCAAAAATTACCGTTACAACAGATGACGGCGGATATACAGCAACATGCGATATTACTGTAGGCAATGCAACAAAAGCATTAAAGCGATTAATTGTTGAAAAAGCTGCTTCTTCTACAGAAAGTGCGCCTGCATTTACTGCGACAGCATACTATTCAGACGGAACAAATAAAGATGTAACAACTTCTGCAACCTGGAATTCAACAGAAACTACTGTGGCAACTGTAAGTGGCGGAAAAGTAACTCTTGTTGAGGCAGGAAAAACTGTTATAAGCGCAAGCCACACTTTTGGCGGTGTTATAAAAACCGGTGCAAAACAGACTGTTACAGTAACTTCGCAGGGTGGAACGATTGATAAGGTTTATTTAGTTCCAACAACTGATTGGGCTAATTCATCTGCTTGGTTTGCAGCTTATTTCTATGAAGGTTCTAATAGTACTTGGGTAAAAATGGATTATGATTCTGCAACAAGTTCATATTATTGTTCTAAACCTACAGGAACATATTCTAATGTGATTTTCTGCAGAATGAATCCTGCTAAGACAGACCTAAGTTGGGATTCAAAATGGAATAAAACAGGTGATTTAACAATACCTTCTGATAAAGATACTTTTGCTGTTGATTCTGTTACACAATGGGTTGAATCTACAAAATCTTGGCAAGATAACCTTTCTGGTTCATACTCAGGCGGTTCCCTTTCTGCAGCAATTAATTCAGAGGCAGTTACAGACCCGGTTCCGCCAACAGTAACTATTACTCCAGCCAGCGGTGATATTTCATTAAGCGGTTCAATAAAAGTTACTTTCACAGACGGAAATGACACGATTTCTTCTGCAAAAGTTACAATTAACGGAACACCTTATGACATGGGAACAACTGCCGGAACATTCACAAAATCTGTAAAAGATTTAGGAATTACCACAGGCGGAACTTCAATCACAGTTTCTGCAACAGTAACAAATGGCGAAGGCACAGGAACTGCAAGCGCAACATTAACAACTGCGGACATTCCTACAGTTGTTGATACGTTTACTTGGAAAAATGCACTTATCTACTTTGTAATTCAAGACCGTTTCTATGATGGAGATTCTTCAAACAATAATAGTTATGGTCGTATGTCTAAAGACGATTTAGGAAGTTCAATCGGAACATTCCATGGCGGCGATATAAAAGGTCTTACAGAAAAACTTGA
>JBNMHA010000146.1:0-5180 GCA_050872545.1 Spirochaetales bacterium
CAATAACTCCGCCACATTGCTTTATTAAATCCTGAAAGTTAGGAAATGTTACGGAAGCAGCTTCTGCCGTATCTACAACAGTTTCACCGTCGCAGCATAATCCAGCAACCGACAATGCCATAACAATGCGGTGATCTGAATAACCGTGCAAATTTGCGCTTGCTTTCAGCCGGCTTTTTCTGATAATAAGACCGTCTTCCAATTCTTCAACATCCGCTCCCATTGCTGCTAATTCCTTATGCATACATGCGATTCTGTCCGTTTCTTTATATCTAGCCTGCATTACATTGTGCAGCCTTGTTTCACCTTCTGCAAAACATGCAGCAACAGACATTGCCGGCAATGCGTCCGGAATGGCATTCATGTCAATATCAATTCCTTTCAGTTTTCCGCCGGTTACTGTCACACTGTCAGCTTCAATTTTTACTGTACAACCCATTTTTTCAAGCAGAAATAAAACTTCCTTGTCACCCTGCGGATCTGTCATATCAAGATTTTTCATAGTAATCGTACCGCCGCTTATAGCTGCAAGGACAGCAAAAAATGTTGCACTGGAGAAATCTGCCGGTATTGTAATATCAAACGGCTTAAACTGCTGCCCACCTTTTACCCAGAAATGCTTATAGTTTTCATTTTGGTACTTTATATTCAGCTTATCAAGCCACCAAGTAGTAATGTCAACATAAGGCAATTCATTCAGACGTGTCATTTGTATTTCGGTATCCTCAGGAAATAACGGCGCATTTATCAAAAGCGATGACAAAAACTGAGAACTTAATCCGTCAAGCTGCGTAAATCCACCTTTTGCACGCCCTCTTACAACCGCCGGAGCCTTGCCATTATTTTTAGTAGTAAATGCTTCTGCGCCCAAATTGTTAAGGGCTTCGATAACCGGCGCAACAGGTCGGCTGCGGATTTGTTCATCACCGGTAAAAACCGCACTTCCGTCCAAAAGTGCCGCAGTAGACAGCGCAATACGCAATGTCGTGCCGGAATTCCCTACATTGACAACATCATCTGGAATCATCGGCTTCCCACCGAAACCGTCAATAATATAATTTCCGTCATTATCACTGCTGATTTTTGCTCCAAACTGACTGCATGTCGTCATTGCCGAACGCGTATCATCGGACAGCAAAGGTTTTCGGATAACAGAACGTCCGTCTGCAAACGACGCAAAAAAGAAAGACCTTATAGAGTGCGATTTTGAACCGGGAATCTCCACAGTTCCGCTGATATTTGATTTTATTACTTTAAATTTCATTCTATATCCTTAAAAAAATTTCTGTTTTATACCATAATTTTGAAGCGTATCGCCAAAAGCCACAGACAATTTTCAGCAACTTGCTTCAATTTTAAAAAAGCATTCGGCTATTTTTTGAGAATATCTTTCAAATAATGCCCGGTATAACTTTTTTCACACGCGGCAATTTCCTCCGGAGTGCCTGCTGCAACAATTTGACCGCCTTTGTCTCCGCCTTCCGGTCCAATATCGATAATGTGATCGGCTATTTTTATAACATCCAAATTATGCTCAATAATAATCATCGAATTACCTTGATCCACAAGCTTATTAAGCACTTCAGTAAGCTGCTTTACATCAGCAAAGTGCAGCCCGGTCGTAGGTTCATCAAGTATGTACATTGTTTTTCCGGTCTGACGCTTAGACAACTCATCAGCTAATTTTACACGCTGGGCTTCACCTCCGGACAGCGTAAGAGCAGACTGACCGAGCCGAATATAACCCAATCCGACATCACACAAAGTTTGCAGTTTTCTGTTTATCTGCGGATGTTTTTCAAAAAGTTTCAACGCATTTTCCACCGTCATATCAAGAACATCTGCAATTGAATAACCTTTATACTTTACTTCCAAAGTTTCACGATTGTAACGCTTGCCACCGCACGTTTCGCATGTCACATACACATCAGGCAAAAAATGCATTTCTATTTTTATCTGACCGTCACCGCAACAATTTTCACAGCGTCCGCCTTTGATATTGAAAGAAAAACGCCCTGCTTTGTAACCTCGTATCTTAGCTTCTTCCAGTTCGGCATACAAATCACGAATATGATTAAAAAGCCCAATGTAAGTAGCCGGATTGGAACGAGGCGTTCGTCCGATCGGGCTTTGGTCAATGCAGATTACTTTGTCAATATTTTCAATTCCGCTGATTGATTTATAATGTTTATTCTCGTCCGTTCTGTGAAAAAGGTGGTTGTACAATGCCGGATAAATTATTTCATTAACAAGTGTTGATTTACCAGAACCGCTTACGCCAGTAATAACCGTCATTTTCCCCAACGGCACAGTTACTGTAATATTTTTCAGATTATGAAGCTTAGCTCCGGTAATTGTAAGCTTCTGTCCGTTTCCGTCACGACGTTTTTCCGGAACTGAAATAAAATCCTCGCCGCTTAAAAACCGCCCGGTAATCGATGACGGATTTTTCTCAATTTCCGCAGGCGTTCCCTCCGCAATTATCATTCCGCCGTGTTCTCCGGCTCTCGGTCCCAAATCAACAACGTAATCGGCACTTCTGATAACCTGCTCGTCATGCTCTACAATTACAAGAGTATTTCCAATATCGCGAAGTTCCAGCAATGTTTGCAGCAATCTGTCGTTGTCACGCTGATGAAGCCCTATTGTAGGTTCGTCAAGAACATAAAGCACACCTACAAGTCTGCTTCCTATTTGTGTTGCAAGACGAATTCTCTGGGCTTCACCTCCGGAAAGTGTAGCTGATTTCCTGTCTAATGTAAGATATTCAAGCCCTACATCAATCAAAAAGCGCAGTCTGGAGCGAATTTCTTTCAGTATTTGTGTCGCAATCAACTGTCCGTTGTCGCTTAATTTTAGATTTTCAAAAAAATTGTAGCTTTCTTTTACCGAGTAGCAAACTACATCATCAATATTTTTACCTGCAACTTTCACCGACAGCGCAATTTTGTTCAGTCGTTTACCGTGGCACGAATGGCATTTCTGTTCAGTCATAAAAGATTCAAGCCATTCTTTAATGCCGCCCCACATCGCTTCACGGTAGCGATGTTTCAATTCGTCAATCAAACCGTTGTATTTAGCTTTTTTGACTCTTGATTCATAATGGAACTCAATTTCATCATCAGAACCATTTATGATAATATTTTGAATATTTTCCGGCAGCTGACCAAACGGAGTGTCCAAATCAAAATTAAAATGACGTGCTAAATCTTTCATCTGGGCATAAGCAATTTTGTGACGCTGCTGATGAGTTTGAATTGCGCCGTCCGCTATCGAAATGGTTTTATCCGGAATAATTTTATTTAAATCATACTCTATAATCTCACCGAGCCCATGGCACGTTTCACACGCTCCTTGCGGATTATTAAAGGAAAAAAGTCGAGGCTGAATTTCCGGATAACTGATTCCGCAATCCGGACACGCAAAATGTTCCGAGAAAATTTCTCTATTGCCGCCTGTATCTACCGATACAAGACCGTTCGCCATTTTCAATGCACTTTCAACCGATTCACTGCATCGTTGGCGAATTCCGTCACGCACAACCAAACGATCGACTACAATTTCAACAGTGTGCTTTTTCTGTTTATCAAGCTTTATTTCTTCATCCAGTGTATGAATCTCGCCGTCAACACTGACACGTGCATAACCTGATTTTCTTGCATCTTCAAAAACTTTTTGAAACTCGCCTTTTCTGCCTCTTGCAACCGGTGCCAAAATCATGATCTTAGAACCTTCCTCTTTGGCAAGAATCAAATCAACAATTTGATCTACCGACTGCGCACTGATGGCTTTTCCGCATTTATAACAATATGGGATTCCAGTACGAGCAAAAAGAAGACGCAGATAATCATGAACTTCGGTAACAGTCGCAACCGTAGAACGTGGGTTACGATGAGTAGTTTTCTGTTCAATACTGATTGCAGGACTTAATCCTTCTATATAATCAAGTTCCGGCTTTTCCATAAGTCCGAGAAACTGCCTTGCATACGGTGAAAGAGACTCTACATAACGTCTTTGTCCTTCGGCATAAATAGTATCAAATGCCAAGCTTGATTTTCCCGAACCGCTGACTCCGGAAACGACAATCATTTTGTCACGCGGTAATATTATGTCTACATTTTTTAAATTATGAGTTCTTGCACCTTTAATGATAAGGTTTTTGTGCTGCTCCATAATGACTTATCCTCTACACAGAAAAAAACTTTCCGGAATCTAGCATATTTTTTGTTGATTTTAAATTGATTTAACAGATTCATAACGTTTTAGCCAACCGGCAACTAACGCAAGGGACAGACCCTAATTCCAAAACAGAATACAAACCTAAACTCTGGCAATAGACAACGCATGACTTACCAGCCATTGAAAATGTTTCTGTCATCTTCGGGCTTGTCCCGGAGATCTGTTGTAAAACTTTGCATCAGCAGTTTATTCTTTCAACCGGCAACTTAACACAAGGGACAGACCCTGATTCCAAAACAGAATACAAACCTAAACTCTGGCAATATACAATACCTAACTCACCAGCCAGTGAAAATGTTTCTGTCATTTTCGGGCTTGTCCCGGAGATCTGTTGTAAAACTTTGCATCAGCAGTTCATTCTTTCAACTGACAACTAACACAAGGGACAGACCTGATTCCAAAACAGAATATAAATCAAAATGTCTCTTGGCATGATGTTTCGCAACCCGGAATGCAGTTAATTTCAATGTAGACAAAGCAGTGTTTTTTTTTTATAACACACTATTCACAAAAGCATTAATCAATAATTACTTAAAATATAAGGAGACAAAAAATGAAATTGGTTATTACCGTTGTCGGAAAAGATCAGGTCGGCATAATTGCTAAAGTAAGCAATATCCTAGCTGAAAATGATGTAAACATTCTGGATATAAGTCAGACAATTTTACAAGATAAATTTACTATGATGATGTACGTTGAAATGAATGAAAAGAAAATCAATATTACCGATTTAAAAAAAGCATTTGAACCGATGGAACAAAACATGAAACTGGCAATTCAGATTTATGCCGAAGAAATTTTCAATTCAATGCACAAAATATAAAAGGCGGCAACTATGAATCGATATGAAGTATTTGAAACCGTAGACATGATTCACAATGAAAAGCTCGATATTCGTACTATTACAATGGGAATTTCCCAGTACGAATATCGAGCTTTTC
>JBNMHA010000147.1:0-5133 GCA_050872545.1 Spirochaetales bacterium
GAAAATCTACAAAATTCATTTAACATAAAAAAGGCCGCCCTTTTTGAAGTCTGTTAATAACTTCTAGGACAGCCCCTTATAAGTCAGTTTATAACAGAGGGAAAATCTCTCTGCAGAAATATTTTATTCTATTATATAAGGAAAGGAGAAAATGATGGATAAAAAAGAAGTAAAAAAACTTTGCAAAGGTCGTAGTGCTGATCAACAGGAAATCATTCACTACTTTTATGACGAACGTGGTTGCATGAATAAAGAGGTTCTTGATACAAGTTTTGATTCAAATAAGGACAGACAGATTGCAGCATTAAACTTGAAAAACAAAGCTTTAAACAAACTTGGTGTTGATGAAGACCAGTTAAAGGAAGTTGAACCGATTTGTTTAGTTGGTCCAGTTTATGATAAAGGTGTTCGTCGTCGAGGTGCTGATAATATTAACAGATATTCTGTAAATCAAATTACTTATATTTTCTGTTCTTCAGAGCAGGTTTATGTATATCAGTATACAATTAACTTAGATTCAGATGAAAAAAAAGAACGTGCTGAAGAATATTTTTATAAGGATATTACAAACTTCACAACTATTGATAATACTGAAGAATTTGAATTCGAAGTAACAAAAGGTGGTTGTATACCAAAAACTGAAAAACAACGTATCAAAGTAGATACAAATAGATTTAAAATTGCAGTACCTGGTGATGATCCATTTATTTGTGCAATGATTCCAAATGAAGAAACTGAAGGTCTGATTCAGGCATTAAAAGCAAAACTTCGTGAAAAGAAGAATGGTTAGTCATATAACCACAGATTTTCCATCCCTCGAAGAACAGGAACTCGTAAGAAAATATGTTATGGAACGGTCTTTGTATAGACCAAAAATAACATATTTAAAAGCTAGTTTCCTTTTTGTAGGCATAATGATTATATCAACAGTATTTTCGATAGTGCTTTATAAAATAATTTGTAGGGATGGATTTTTTTTATCTAAAAAGATTTTTTATATATCTTTTTTTTCCTTAGAATTGATTTTCCTTGCAAGATTTATTGCTATAACAACAGTAAAGCTATATCAACATTATGCACCTGAAAATATCAGAAGAAGATGCTTGTTAAAACCGACTTGTTCAGAATATGCAATTATCGTATTAAAAAAATATGGTGTAATTATTGGATTAATTAAAATTTGGCGCAGATTAAAATATTATTGTCGCGGTGATGTTTATTATATACATGAACCATAATAAGGAGAAATAGTATGGGATTTTTTAACAAAAAAAATCAAAATGAAACAGCTTATGTAGATGGAAAAAAGCACTGGACTGATGTAATTAAAAATACAGGTTCTGGAGATTTGTTAATTTGGAGACAACCGGAAGAAGATTTTAATACAAATTCAACATTGATTGTTATGCCAGGCGAAGAAGCAGTTTTTATAAACCAAGGAACTATTGAACAAGTCTTTGAAAATGGAACATATAAATTATCTACCAATAATTATCCTTTTATCAGTAGATTAAAAAATGCTTTTTCTGGCGGTATAAGTACATTTAACTCTGTAGTTTATTTTGTCAGAAAGGCTCATAGCGTAGAAATTAAATGGGGAACTGATTCTCCAATTCAAGTCCGTGATAAGGTTTTAGGAATTGCAACAAAACTTAGAGCACGAGGTTCATATAAAATTCAAATTGATAATGTGGGAAAATTTCTTGAAACATTAATAGGAAATAATATTAAATATCAGACTCAAGAAGATTTGAATCAGTATTTTATTACTCAATTTCAAAGCAAAATAAAATCGGCAATTGCTAAAGAATTGATGGCGAGTGAAGTTGAAGTGTTAGGTATCGATGCTCGGCTTGATGAATTTTCAGAATTAATTCAACCTAAAGTTCAAGAAATTCTTCAAGGAAATGGTCTTAAATGCATTGCGTTCGCCATAATGGCAATCGATATTGATGATGAAAATGGATTACGTGAAAAATATGATCAGATAGGTATAAGTCAAATTGAAACTGTACGAGGTGCTCAAGCACAGAAAGCTGCAATGGACAAACTTGGAATAAATTGGGTTCAACAGCAATCTGCAGATATTCTAAAAACAATGGCTGCAAATCCTGGAAATATTGCCGGTCAAGTCGGAGCAGGAATTGGTATGGGTACTGCGGCAGGAAATGCTTTTGGTAATATGGCAAACCAGATGTTTAATAATGCATCAGGAGTAAATCAGTCTCCTACTTTAAATGAGGAAGATCCAATGGAAAAATTATCCAAACTGAAAAAAATGCTTGATGCAGGTTTAATTGAACAGACAGATTTTGATTCCAAAAAGGCTGAAATTATAGCTAATATTTAGAGGTTAAAAATGACAAAGAAAAATATACTTACATGTATTTTAGATTCTGTGTTTATTGTTGCATTTAATATTTTGTTTTTCTTAAATGGAGGAACACAACATGTAGCTTCAGTATGGACTGCTTATGGTTTCTTGCATTTTGCATATTTAATAGTATTAATAACACCTTTGATTTCTGCTAGAGGTTCAACTGCTATTCTATCAAAAACAACAACATGTATTATTTCATTACTTTATTTTATTGTTGAATTAATTTTTGCAGTTGTAACTTTTGCAACAAAAACAGAACACATAAAACTTGTTGTCTCAATTGAAATTATTATTACAGCTTTATATGTAATAATTTTAGTAATTAATCTTTTAGTAGATGATTCTATTGAAAATAAACAAAAATGTCATGAATCAGAAAATGATTTTATTAAAGGTATTTCCAGTCGACTAAAATACATAGAGTCCTTATTATCAGATTCAACTGCTAAATCAAAATTAGGTAGTTTATATTATTTGGCACATTCTAGTCCTAGTAAATCTGATGATTCATTAAGGTTTTATGAAAATGAAATAATACGAAACATCAGCATTCTCGAAGAATTTGCAAATAAAAATGATGCGAGCCAAGTAAATCGTATTTCCGATGAAATAGAAAGACTCTTAAATAAACGAAACTTTGAACTAAAAACTCGAAGATAGATTATAAAGCATCTGAAAACGTTGAGGCTTTTTCATTTGGCTGATTAAAAAATACAAAAAACTTCTCGGAAGGCTGCATGCCGTTCAGAGCATGAGCGGAGTCGGAAAATGCTGGGACAACTCCAGAATGGAAAGCTGGTTCGCCACTTTGAAAAAGGAAAAAATCTATCAGCTTGATACAACAAAGCTGACAGTCGAGGACGTCAAGACTATTGTCTGGAGATACACGTTTGCATACTACAACACAAAATGCGTGACAACAGTAAATCCGGGAGGACTTTCTCCTGCTGTATACAGGAGGGAAAGAACAGTTCTGCAAAGAATGCTAAATTTGGGGTGTTTAGGCACTGAACCAATATTGACTATTCCAGCAAATCTTATACGTAGATTCCCGCATCAAGTGCGGGAATGACAAAAGTATACTGATAGAACAAAGCAGAGCATGAAAACTCCGCTTTGTCAGTAAAGGAATGAAATTACAAATTCATTCCGGTAAGTTCTGTTGTTCTTTCTAAGAATTTTACAAGCTTTTCGCCTTTTAAATTATCCTGTGCCAAAAGTGCTGAATCATAAACATTAAGAACAAGTTTTTCCACAAGTTCCTTTTTACTTTCATCATCTTTAGCTGCAGCTAATTTTGCAATTAATTCATTTGAACTGTTGATAATCAATGTGTGGTCAGAAAAAATATCTGCACCGCCCATTTCACCTCGGAACATTGCATTCATTTCTTTGAAACGTCTCATGTGTTCTGAAAAAACTATGATTGACGGAATTTTAGTATCTTTAAGTGCTTGAACTTTGATTTTCAGTGACTTATTTTCTTCAGGTTTAAGGACTGAATTAAACAATTCTTCAATCTTGTCATCTGATGATTTATTATTTTCATCGACAATCTTTTCTTTTTTGTCATCGGAAAGCATTGCATTTGTATCACTGTCAATGCGAATGAATGAAATGCTAGAATCTTTCATTTCCAAAAATTGAATAAAATGAACATCAATCATTGAATTGAAGTAGATCACTTCAAGTCCTTGACCTTTGCACATGTCAATCAAAGCAGCTTGCTTTTCCGGATCGGAGGCGTACAAAATTACTTGTTTTCCGTTTTCTTCCTTATTAATACCTTTATTTTTTTCTTTGTACTCATCAAGCGTCTTGTAAACATTGTCGGAAGTTTTAAACATCAACACATTTTTTACTTTATCAAAGAACTTTTCATTATTCATCATGCCGTACTTTACAAAAATACTTATGTCATCCCAGAATCCTTCGTAGGCACTTCTGTCTTTTTTGTAAATTTCATTCAGTTTATCGGCAACTTTCTTTGTGATGTGTTCAGAAATCTTCTTGACATACGGATCATTCTGCAGATAAGAACGGGAAACGTTCAGTGGCAAGTCCGGAATATCGATGCATCCTTGAAGCAGCGTTAGGAATTCCGGAATAATTTCTTTTGCATTATCTGTAACAAAAACTTGATTGCAGAATAATTTGATTCTTCCTTTAGAACTGTCCAGCTCATGACGGATTTTCGGGAAATACAAAATACCTTTAAGATTGAAAGGTACTTCCACATCGAGATGAATCCAGAAGAGAGGCTCACTTTCCATTGGAAAGAGTTTACTGTAGAAGTTTTTGTAGTCTTCATCTTTTACTTCACTTGGATGTTTCAGCCACAAAGGATGTTGGTCGTTAATTTCTTTTCCATTTAGTTTAATAGGGTAGGGAAGGAAGTTGCAATATTTTTCGATTACTTCACGAACTTTGTATTCTTCGAGGAAATCTTCGTTTTCTTTGTTAATGTGAAGAACAATGTCTGTTCCGCGTTCCTTTTTGTCACATTTTTCCATAGAAAATTCAGTTCCGCCGTCATTTGTCCAATGAACGGCTTGCGCACCGTCTTGGTATGACAACGAGAAAATTTCAACTTTGTCGCTTACCATAAATGCAGAGTAGAATCCCAGCCCGAAATGTCCGATTATTTCGCCTAAGTCATTGTTTTTTTCATGCTGCGAAATAAAATCAGCCGCTCCGGAGAAGGCAATTTGATTAATATATTTTTTTATTTCATCACCGGTCATACCTATACC
>JBNMHA010000148.1:0-5014 GCA_050872545.1 Spirochaetales bacterium
AAACGGTTCTTCAAGAGCCTGCGAGTGACAAGCTGCAATAGTCTTGAACGTATGTGAAAGCATGGGACTTAAGTCTCAGCTTGAGAACCTAGCCTTATAGGCTAAGTGCAAACCACCCGTTTGACGGGTGGTTTGTGATTTGATATTTTATGAATACTTTTGTAATTTACGGCAGCAATTTAATTATGGCGGTGTTGTTTTGAAAAAAATATTTAATTTGGAATATGAAAAAAATCGTGCGAAATATTTTCCGGATGTTTCAGATGACAAATGGAATGATTGGCATTGGCATGTTGATAACAGAATTACAGATGCGGACAGTTTGAAGCATTTTTTTCCTAATGTAGATGTTGAGCCAATTAAAAATGTAGCCGAACATTTTTCTTTTTCCGTAACGCCTTATTTTCTTTCACTTATAAACAGTAATGAACTTTTGTCTGATCCTGTGGGGAAGCAGGTTATTCCGGATATTCGCGAACTGCATATTGATTCTCGTTTGGTTTTAGACCCATTTAAGGAGGAAAACGAACATTCACCGATTCCGGGAATTGTCCGACGTTATCCGGACAGAATTATTTTGGTTACAACAAATTTTTGTCCGGCAAAATGTCGTTACTGCACAAGAAAATGGAATTGGAGCAAGTGCCAAATCCTGACGCACGATATGCTGGAAAATGTTGTTGCTTATTTAAAAAAGCATTCCGAAATTCGGGAAGTGATATTAACAGGTGGCGAACCTTTTTTGCTTGATTTAGATTTTTTGGATTATATACTTTCTGCGGTATCATCGGTTGAGAGTGTGGAAGTGATTCGTATCGGTACAAGGATTTTATCATTTTTGCCGCAGCGAATTACAGATGATGTGGTTTCCGTTTTGTCTAAATATTCGCCGGTTTGGATTGTCACGCATTTTAATCATCCAAATGAATTTACATCAGAGACCGAAAAAGCTGTGAAGAAAATTTTGTATGCCGGTTGTGCGTTGTGCAATCAAAGTGTTTTACTAAAAGATGTCAATAATTCTGCTGATGTTATGAAACAGCTTGTTCATGCACTGCAAAATATACTAATTAAGCCTTATTATATTTTTCATCCCGATTTGATAGAAGGTACGTCACATTTTAGAGGCTGCATCGATGAAGGAATTCAGATAATGAAAAAACTGCGTGGATATACTGGTGGCATTTGTGTTCCATATTATGTTGTGGACTTACCGGACGGCGGAAAGATTCCATTGTTGCCTGATTACGTGCTGAAAAAGGATGAAAAAGGCATTTTATTTTCTAATTATGAAGAGAACGAGTTCTTTTATAATGGGTAATTTCATAATGTAAAGCTCTAATGCTTGTTTTTATTGCCGTAACGTGGTATATTGCACACTATTCAAAAAAAGAGGTTTTTTCTTGAATATCTCAAAAGAGACAATAACTCTTATAAAAGAAAATGTCGATATTGTTGATGTCATTTCTGATTATGTAAGAACTCTTAAAAAATCAGGAAAGAATTGGATTGGATTATGTCCTTTTCACAATGAAAAGCATCCGTCTTTTACTGTTTCAAATGAGATTGGTCTTTATAAATGTTTTTCCTGTGGCGAATCCGGTGATGTTGTTAATTTTTTAATGAAAATTGAAAACATTTCTTTTGTGGAATCTGTGCAGATTTTGGCAAAGCGCGCCGGAATTTCTTTGGAAATGTCAGCGGAAGAATCGTCAGCTAATTATAAAAAAGATGAATTAATACAGTTTAATACCCGAATGTATAAGCTGTTCAATTTCTTTTTGCTAAACAGAGATGAAGGGGAAAAGGCAAGAAAATACCTTGAAAAACGAGAAATTGATATTGATACAGTCAATCATTTTAATATCGGTTATGTTCCCGGAGGATATTGGCTGGAAGATTTCTTGGTGAAAAAAGGATTTCAGGAAAATTTTCTTAGAGAAACCGGATTTTTTTCCGTAAAAAGCGGCAAACTGCGAGCAATGTTTTTTGACCGTTTGATGTTTCCTATATTTAATTATCGCAATGAGTGTATAGGTTTCGGCGGCAGGGTACTTGATGATGACGCTAAACCGAAATATTTGAATTCGCCTGAAACTAAAGTGTATAAAAAAAGCACAGTTTTGTATGGGATTCAATTTGCAAAAGATGAAATGAAAAAGCGCGGACATGCCTTTTTGGTCGAAGGTTATATGGATGTCGTTGCTTGCCACAAAAACGGTTTAACAAATGCAGTTGCTCCGTGTGGAACCGCAGTAACCAGCGAACAGTTAAAATTGGTTTCGAGATACTGCGGTGAGATTATTTTGCTGCTTGATGGAGATGCCGCCGGAATAAAAGGGGCGGTAAGAGCGTTAAAAGAGGGCGTAAATCTGGAAGATATAAAGTTTTCTGTTATTTTGCTGCCCGACGGAATGGATCCGGATGAGTATTTTAAAAAGAATTCGATGGAGGATTTTGAGAAACTTTTAGAGAACCGAGTAGAAGCTTTTGATTTTTGTATAGAGTACAAATGTAAAGACGCAGATTTAAAAGATTATCAGGTTCTGTCTGGAGTTTTGAAATTTTTATTTGAATATATTGCTGCATGGGAAAGCGCAATTACACAAAGTCTTTTATTGCAGCGTCTTTCTGAAAAATTATCTCTTAATTTAAGAATCATAGAACAAGAATTTAATCGTTTTCTTAGTTCAAAGAATAGTAGTTTTACAAAGAAAGAGAGTGAAAAGACTGCTGATGAGCAAAATGCTTTGGGTAATACGAAAAATGAAAGTGTTTTTTTTGATACTGTATTCAAAAAAGAACTGGATTTGATTCTTTATTTGCTTTTCTATGACAAAAGTGAGGTATTGGTAGAACAGTGTGGTCTGAAGAGTGAATTTTTTTCTAATGAGGTAACTGCGGCTCTGTATGATTTTTCCAAAAGTAATCATTTTGCAAAAGAAATATTTTTGGAAAACCTGTCAGATGTAAAATTACTGAATTATGTAACGGAAAGATTATTATCTATAGATTTTGATACTTCTATGATAATTTTAAAATGTTGTGCTGTTGATTTAATAATTGCTCTGTTTAAGAGGTTTTGGCAAAAAAAAGGAAATGAAATCAACGAACAGATTAAATTATCCGAAATGTATAAAGATATGGAATTGATAAGCGAACTTCAGAACGAGAAAATGAAAGTTACCAATGAGATTTTAAAATTATCAAGATTGCAGGAGTTAAAGAAAGAATGAAGGATCTGCTTGAGTATGTAGAAATACAGAAGCTTTTGGAAATCGGTAAAGCAAAAAAAATTATTACTTATGAAGAATTAAATAAAAATTTGCCTCAGGAAATTCTTATCGATGAAAGAATCGATGATGTTTTAATTTTGCTGAAAGATGCAAACATTACTGTTCAAGATGAAATTTTGTCTCAGGAAGAATTAAATGAATTTATTGCTTCCGAAACAAAAAAGGATGCTAAGAAGAAGGTTATAAGTGGTGGGACAGCATCACTTTCTGATGATCCTATTCGTATTTACTTAAAAGAAATAGGCAAGGTTGATTTGCTTAGTGCCGAAGATGAAGTTGAACTTGCTAAGAAAATAGAAGAAGGCGAGGAGCTTATAAATTCTTCAATCAGAAAAGTTGGTATTACTTTGATTGAATTTTCAAATCTTTTGGAAAAAATCAGTGCTGACCCGATAGATCCTAATCGCCCGATTGTTACGATTCGTTCTGACTCAAAAGACTATTCTGCTGAAAAGAAACGTTTGAAAAGCAAATATAAAGACATTTTAGATTCTTTTATGAAAAAGGTTTTCCAGTTTAAATCATTGCTGGAAAAAAACAGAACAGTAAAAAATCCTGAAGAAAAAGAAAAGTTAGCAGCGGAGATTGCAAAAGTTCAGGAAGAAGCTTTCGATATAATGTTTTCTCATGAAATTGATAATCAGGATATTCTTCATCTGGCAGACAGTGTTGTCGAGGTAATGCGCAAAATTGTTGAGATAGAAAATCAAAACAAAAAAATATTAAGCAAATTTAAAATTAAAAATACAAAAGATTTTAAAGACTTAATAAAAGAGCTTGATGATTACGAACAGCGTAAAGAAATTGAAGAAGAATACGGTTTCAGTGCAGAAAAAATTCATGACTTATATAAGAAAAAAACGCGTAATGATGCACAACTGAAAGCTTATGAGCAAAAATATTTTAATTCTGTAGATGATATTAAGAAATTCGGGAACAATATTTATTGCGGTGTCCAGAAAGTTAAACATGCTAAAGCAAAATTGGTTAATGCTAATCTGCGTCTTGTAGTTTCAATTGCTAAAAAATATACAAATCGCGGTCTTATGTTTTTTGATTTAATTCAAGAAGGCAATATCGGTTTGATTAAGGCTGTTGATAAATTTGAGTATAAAAAAGGTTACAAATTTTCCACTTATGCTACTTGGTGGATTCGTCAGGCTATAACTCGTTCTATAAGTGACCAAGCCAGAACAATTCGTGTTCCGGTTCACATGATTGAACAGATAAATAAAGTCCACCGCGAAAGCAGAAGGCTTATGCAGGATCTGGGTAGAGAGCCGACTACAGAAGAAATTGCAGATACTTTAGGTTGGTCTGTCGGAAAAGTAAAAAGTGTTCGCAATGTTGCAAGAGAACCTGTCAGCTTAGAAACGCCTATAGGTGAAGAAGATGACAGTTCATTAGGCGAATTTATTGAGGATAAAGGATTTGAAAATCCTTTGGAATATGTTATAAACAACGACTTTAAGGAAATTTTTAGAAAATTAATTAAAAATCTTCCTGTAAAAGAACAGAATGTTCTTCACATGCGTTATGGTTTTGAAGATGGATGTGCTTCGACTTTGGAACAAGTCGGCAATTATTTTAATGTAACGCGTGAAAGAATTCGTCAGATTGAATCAAAAGCAAAAAGTAAGCTTAGAAATTCTAAGAATCGCAAGATGTTAGAAGATTTTATTGATAATAACAATAATAATAATTAGGAGTATAGGTTA
>JBNMHA010000149.1:0-5006 GCA_050872545.1 Spirochaetales bacterium
TCTTGGTAATTTGTATAAGAGAATGTTACCCCTATGTTAGCAGACAAGTTCTTCCACTGTGTTCCCACAAATGGGCTGGACAAGAAGTCAATTTGGCGTTTATCTTTGTCATAACCGTCATCTTCTTCCATCAATGGAGAATCCATCTTTCCGAATACCAATTCTTCTTTTGTTCCGATTTTCAACAGTTTGTTTTTCAGTGGGTAAATAGCAAAGTCTACTGCTGTTAAGATTGACGCACCTCGATCGTTATCGTAGTACGGATTAGCACCTACTGAATAGTTTTCAACACCATTTACACGGCGTGATGAATCATCCCATCCGCTGAACTGTCCGTCCTGTGTTCCCAATGTACCTTTGAACAATGTTCCGGCTGCTTTCATTGATACGCCTACATTAAAGAAGCTTGGCATTACATAAGTTACGTTTGCCAAAACTGCTGAATTGGCAAAAATATCCCATTCATTCTTTTTGCTTCTGTATTTTGCATAGTCATAAACGTTGTCATCATCTTCAAGATTGTTCATGTATACTGTTGATGCATTTGTTGCCAATTCTGCTTCAACTGTAAGACCTTTGATTGGGTTCAATCTTACCCAAGGTGCTACTGTAAGTTCACCGTTCATGAACATATCAAGTGCTGAAGGTGACCAAGAAGCCCAGTAAGCAACGGCACCAAACTCAGCCACACCGATTTTGTAATCTGCATTCAAGTATGTCATGTATTTGTGGTCGTTAGTAAGCATACGTCCCGGATTTGATGAACCGGAAAGCCATACTTCACCGCCGCCTTTTTCTACAGCCATATCTCTCCAGCTGTGTGCCAAACCTACCAAAATGTTAAGGTTTTTCACTTTTGTCGGGTGAATGTAGAATTCAATGTTTGATGCAATTTCTTCTTTCCAACCTGTTCGCGCACCGCTTAACATACCCATTGGGTCTTTAGATTTTGCAGCGTTGTTTCCCAGTATACCCAATTTTGCTTCAAAGTCGTCGAATGGAAAACTGATTACAATCTGGTCAATCCAAATTACGTTGTTATCCCCATAAAGTGCAGAATCCCAAGTAGATGTGTATTCTCCTACATATCTTCCCCAAGCACCATTCTTTGAGAACGGTCCGAAAAGAAGTCCCATATACTGGCTTGCTGCATCGCGCTGAATTTTGTTCATTGCGTCTGAACGTGCAGTCTCATCGCTTGCTTTCCAGTAGCTTGAGTAATTAGTTTCTACTATAAAATTGAAGTTAATTTCAGCGTCCAACTGCATGTGTTTGAATGCCATACCGTGAACTTTAAATGTAGAAGATGATCTTAATCTTGTTTTGTTAAGCCATACACGTGTTGCATTTCCTGCCGTAGTACCGTTTTCGCCTTCCCATCTGTGAGAAAGGTTTTGATCTACAACTGCCATGTTTTGGTTGTCACCTTCAACTTTTTCTTCTTTACCGCCTACAACAAGAACTGTACTTTCTTTCTTCACATTGCCGTCTTTGTCGTAAGCAACTTTTCTTGAAAGGTTAGAACCGAACCACATATTGTAAGTGTTTCTTGACCACATACCAAAGTTTAATTTTGGATATTCTTCTTCCGCTTCGGCAGCCGCAGCAGCTCCTGCTCCGCCGGCTTTCGGTTTTCTTACTACACCATTCTTACTTCCGAATGGATTTGCTACAAATTCCGGCATTTCAGGGTCTTCAAAGTATGCAATATCTCCCTCTAAAGCCGGGTCGTAAAACTTGTAAAATTCTTTTGCTCTTTCCATTACAAAGCGATATTCCCATTCGCCTTGTGCGTTTTTAACCATAGGTTCACCGGGAACTTTCCAGTTTCCGGTCATAGTACCGATACAGTTTACGGCAGCCATGTTGTCATTCTTGTATGTAATGATACATGTCCATTTGCCGTCTTTTTCTTCATAAGTAACTTTTGCATTGGCTGCCATTACGGAGAACAGCATCATTGCAGCTACAAATAATCCAATAAGCTTTTTCATGAATCCTTTTCTCCTTTAATTACAGTTTTCCGTTGTAATCAAAAACAACGTCAAATTCTTTGTCCCAGAGTATTTTAAGTCCGTCTACATTTCCATAAATTGGAGTAAGAGATGCAGTTGCTGTTTTTAAAGCAGTTTCTGCAGCATCTAAAGCATTTTTTTGATCTTCTGAAGCTTTCTTACCTGCCTCATCAACAACTTTTTTTGCGTCGTTGTAAGCTTTCTCTGCAGTTTCATAAACAGATCTTAATGGAGTGTATAGCGCAATCCATTCATCTTTGTTGTTCCAGCTATAATCAGGATTTTTCTCTAACTTTCTAAAAGTTTCATATTCCATAAGAGTTTCATATTTCTGGTCTGCATCTGCGTCTTCAAACTTTTCAGCATAAGCAGCCCAAGAAGTAGCCCCTTCAGTACGCATAGCCGTATACATTGTGGAGTTGTCTGTAGGGTTGTAAACTTGACATGCAACAACAGACAGCAACAAAGCAGCAGCTAATGCCAGAGCGGTAATTGCTCTTTTCATATTTTGTTCCTCCTTTTGTTAATAAGTTGATTGTTAAAAAAATTACGGGGGCAGTTGAGTAATCCTTTCCCCGTAATCTTTAGCCTCAGTAAGCCTTGCTTATTCGCAAGCCAAAACCAGGTTGAATCCGCCGAATCCGTCATCAGCTAAATATTTAGCATCCAACGCATCTGCATTTGGCTGCATCCAGTCTACCTGTCCGGGTGTGAAAGTTGGAAAACCATTGGTGAAAATGAATTGTGTTTAGTTTGAAAAATTATTCTGTGTTGCTGCTGCCGGGAAATTTGCTTTTATTTGGAAATTGACACCATTATTGACATCAAATATTTATTTTTTTGCCGATAACTTCATCGAAGTTAAGGAGTAATTATGAGGTATCGCCAAAATTTTTCTTTGTATAAAAGATATGTTCCTGTGAAGGGAAAAAAGAAAGTTATTTATTATTATCATTGCTATGATGAAAATGGGAAGCGTTTGGGATTCAGTACCGGAAAGACAAACAAAAGTGCTGCAAGGATTTACTGCGAAGCATTATATAAGGAAAATAAGCTGATTCCGGATATTCACAATAAAATGTTGTTCAGAAATTTTAGTGAGAATTGGTTCATTTACGAAAAATGCAGCTATATTAACAACCGCATTAAGCGCGGTGAATGTTACACGTTGGCGTGGAGTCAGATAAACAGAAGTCGTTTGGAAAGATATATTCTGCCGTATTTCAAAGATAAATTATTAACAAAAATTACCCGCGCCGATGTGGAAGATTGGTTTCTGGGATTGAAAAATTTGAGCGTAACATCTAAGAATCAATTGTTGCGTTTGTTGCGTGTAATACTGAAAGAGGCTGTAATATCAGGACTTCTGCCGCATAATCCTGCCGATGATGTTTCGCCGCTGCCGGGAAAATGTAAGGCAAGAGGCGTTTTGACCCAAGATGAGGTAAAAAAGTTATTTGCGAAGGAAAATTTTTCGCAGTTCTGGAAAAACAACATGATGTATTACACTGCAAACTTACTTGCGTTCTGTACCGGTATGCGGCAGGGGGAAATTCTTGCGCTGAAAGGTGAAGATGTTTTTCCCGGCTATTTGATAATAAAGCATAGTTGGAGTAAAGTTGATGGGTTAAAAAGTACAAAGGCAAAAAAGGAGCGGCTTGTTCCGATTCCAGATTTGCTTTATAAATATTTAAGCTGCCTTTGCAAACCTCAAAAAGATGATTTTATTTTTTCACGAGACAACAGCAAGCGTCCTGTCTGTGGGCAGCGTTTTAAAGATGCATTGTATTTTGCGTTGACACAAATCGGTATTGGCAAAAATGAGCGAAAGAAGCGGAATATTGTATTTCATTCCAGTAGGCATTTTGCCAATTCACAGTTTATTGCGGCAGGAATTTCTTCTGTGAAAACGCAGCAGGTTATAGGTCATGCAAGTGACACTATGACTAAAAATTATCTGCATTTGCACCTTGAACAATTTCAGGATATTGTCTCCGTTCAGCAGGAAATTTTTAACTCCAAAATTGACATCTAAATTGTTTGACATTCAGTGTCCGAGTGTAGAACCTAACGGTTGTTCAGCGCAAGGGACAGACCCTAATGCTAAATTGGGATATGGGGCTTCGGCTTGCAGACTTTCGTAAGAAAGTCGAAAACGATAGCCGTTTGCATGAGTGATAGAATTTTCGTCAGAAAATTTGGTAACGAATGCAAACATAAAATGGAATAAACGAGTTAGAAACTTCAAAAGAAAAAAACATGCTCCTTACGGAAGTTCAAAGACATTCATTAGACACGATTAGTGCGAATGCACTAATGAAGTATTTTACGCAGTTAAATACCGTAGCGAATGCAAATTAAATTAAAAAAAGCTTCGGCTTGCAGACGGTCATGCTTTCGCTAGTTCAAATGGCAAATTGCCGATTTCATCGGCGAGGTAGTGCAACTTTGGTTAAAGTTTTGAACATTGGTTGTTCAATCTGCAATTTGCCGTGCAAGCCGGCAACAAAATTTCGTTTTGGGTTCAAAACGGGGTAAAAGTTAGGAAAGAGGAAACAGCTCTTTCAGCATGCCGCAGTTTTCCCTTTCCTATAACCTATCCCTTTCTTGGCAAGCTTAATAATTGAGCTACGCTGATTTACAACGTTATTTTTTAGACAAGGTACAACAGTACTCTAAATTGCGTTGTCTTACGGTAGTTCAAATGGCCTTTTGCAGCAGTTGGCTGCATCAAAGTGCCACTTTACTTCAAGGTGCATCAGGCTTGCGCTGGTTCAAGGATAATTTGCCGATTTCACCGGCAAGGTAGTGCAACTTTCTTCAAAGTTTTTAACATTGGTTGTTCAATTTGTGTTTTGCCGTACAAGTCGGCAGTTAAAATTTATTTTGGGTTCAAAACGGGGTAAAAGTTAGGAAAGGGAAAACAGCTCTTTCAGCATGCCGCAGTTTCCCCTTTCCTATTACCTATCCCTTTCTTGGCAAGCTTAATAA
>JBNMHA010000150.1:0-4978 GCA_050872545.1 Spirochaetales bacterium
TATATTTATAACACTAAAACAAGGAGGACAACATGGTAAAACAAATTGATGACGGTATGCAGTATCTTGAACTTGTTCCGGGCGTTACAGTGCAGGAATACGGCTGTCTGACAGTAGCGATTTTCAACATCTTGCAAAAACATGGGCGCGGTAAAATGGGCTTTACGGCTTTTTTAAAGGCTATTAAAGAAGCAGGTGGCTACACAAAAGAAGGCTTGCTGAAATGGGACGCTGTGAAGCTTGTGTGCGGTTTGGAACACCGCATGATGAAGAAAAGCGACGGTTTTCGCGCGGAGGATATGTACGAGTACATCGTACAAGTTCCTTATAAGGACACGGGGCATTTCTGCGAGGTGCAGTACGTAAGCAAGTCCGGGCTGATTATCTACAAAGACAGTTATGACGGCGAAATGAAAGAGATTGACCGCCGCCGCTGCCTGTCGGTTCGTGAACTGAAATTTATTTGAGGAGGGGAAAATGGAAGAAAAAGAAAATTTGCCGCAGGAAAAAACAAGCGGCGTGAAGATTATGGGAATAATTAGCTTCTGTGGCTGTTGGGCAACAATTCTGATTTCAGTTGCAGCGGTCTTTTTAAACTCATTGCGGCTTAGAACGCCGCTTGACATCGCAGGGCTGTTTCAATTCTCATCATTAGGTTTTGGAATATTTGCAACGGTTTGGGGCGCAAAAGCTGTTTATAACTTTAGCCCAAAGGCGCAAAATAAGGAGCAGAAATGAAAATAATTGCATGTGTGATACTCGGTTGTGTGGTTGTGATTGCCTCTCTGGTGCTTGTAGTAGTCGCTATGGGCAAAAATATTGCCCGACTTAGCCAGAAACTGAAACTTGCGCGGCTGCAAGTGGCTGCGCTTGAAGCAGTCTATGAAGAAATAAAGCGTGCAAAGGAAGAAACTGCCGCAAAAGTGGCGAAGCTTGACACTGTAGATGCCTGCATTACTTACATGAATGGGGGCAAAAATGAATAAATTCTTCCTGATTGCAGCAATCCTTGCCGTTATGGGCTGTGCAAGTATGCCGCAAAGAACGGAAATTCAGCTGCCTGTTCAGCCGGAAATGCCCGTCGTTCATGCCGAAAAAGCTGACGGCGGCGTTTTTATTCCGGAAAAGGATTTTATCACGCTTGTGCAGTATGTGGAAAAAATGAAAGGTCATGTCAAAGAATTGAATGCTGTAATAGAATATTACAAGGGGGTTAAATGATTGGAATTCATCTTGAGTGGAACCCAAAGCTTAAAGCCGAACAACTTGCAAAAAATATTAAAAAGAATAAGCAGAAACTGAATATTGCGCTGGTAGAAGAACTGCGTGCCGGTGTAATGCAAAATTTCACAACTGAAAGCGATGATGGTAAAGCTTGGACACCGCTTGCTGCTGTAACCGTAAAAAGACGAAAATATAAGACGCTGCCGATGCTTGTGCAACATCCGGCAGCAGGCTTAAAGGGCAGTATACAAACGCAGGCGGACGAAAACGGCGGACAAATTTACACGAATAAAATTTACGCTCGTGCACTGCACTTTGGCTTCGAGCCGCGAAAGTTACCAGCAAGACCTTTCATGACGATAACCGGGCAGGCGAAAAAAAATTGCTCCGACATCCTGAAGAAATGGCTTCAAGAACAGAAATGAAATTTTTTAACCAAAACTATAAAAACATAAGCTCCGCTTCTGATGAGGTGGAGCTTTTACTTTCTTTGATAAGTCCGCAGGCAGCGGACATTTACACCGCAAAAAAGCTTGAGGACGAATTTAAACGTGTTTTAAAGAATTTAAAGATTGAAAAATTTGCTCCTGTCTGCCGTGTCGCAGACTATAAGAGCAACTGCGCGCTGATTCTGTGTAGTCATCCGGCTGTACTTACGCAGCTTTCCTTTTATAAGGAAGAAATCAAAAAGCAGCTGCGACAAACTGCCGAAATAAAAGAAATCTTCCTGAAAATAAAAATGTAGTTGCTATTCTTCGTGTCATTCTTACGCATTTTTTTATTGTCATTCCCGTGCATTTTTTCCTTGTCATTCTCGTGCTTGACACGGGAATCTACACCAGAGATTGCCGGGTCTATGCCCGGCAATGACAAAGCAAAAAATGTAAAAAAGAGAAATTTCTTAAAGATTTAAAAAATTTAAACTTTTTACTTGACACCCCCCCCCCCATGCTATGATAGAGTATCGACATAAAGAGGGTAAAAAAATGGATGAAACACCAAGTAAAAGATACAAAAGAGAAAATATTCTGACAATTTGGCTAAAACTTAACCGCAAGACGGAGCCGGAACTTGTAAAACAAGTCGAAAACCAGCCGAATAAAAACGGCTACTTGAAATCTTTAATAAGGAGGGACATAGAAAAAAAATAACTTTTTTTGTTGAAAACAGTTGACATAGGTTATAACCTATGGTATAACTAAAACATCAGGAACGGTAACCCTGAAATCTTAATATAAAAAGGAGAAACAATGCTTACTATTGCATTAGCTATAGTAGGGCTTATCAACGGCATTTTGACTGCAATCTTACTTTCAATGAAAATTGTTGAAAAAAGACTGCAAATCAAAATGATGAAAAAGAAATAAGCTCGCTAGGTGCAAGGTGACCGCCTTGCACTTTGCAATGCAATATAAGAGTTTTTGTGAAAAAACACAATGAAAAGTTTTGTAATTATAGGATTATTGGTTGCGAATTTCGTAATTTATCAATTTTTACCAAAAAACATTCTTACACTGGTTTTATTGTGTGTGATAACGATACTTTTATGTCTTGGTATAGTATTGGAATTAATGAATTTAAGACATGGGAAAAAGAGAAACCCCACAAGACCGCTATGAGAAAAAAAATGTTGTTCGTGTAACGTTTAAAGTTATACGCACAACAGAACCCGATATTTTAGAAAAGCTTGAAAGTGTTGAAAATAAATCGGGGTATATCAAGTCGTTAATTCGGGCTGATATTCAAAAAAATGAAGAGTAAAAATTGAAAGAAGCAACTGTAGCAGTCGCCAAACTTAACAGCTGCTTCTTTTAAAGCAAACTCCCGAAAAAGAGCCAGTTTATATGTACTCTTTTTCGGGCTATTTTTCAAGAATTTTAAGGAGTACAGAATGGAAAACAATTTAATTGAAATCAAATCTTATAACGGAATTCAGGCAGTATCAGCACGTGAACTGCACGAAAAACTTCGTTTGTTCAGCAATTTTACAACATGGTTTAATAGAATGATTAACTATGGATTTGTTGAAAAGCAAGATTATTTATTGGTTTTCCAAAAAAGGAAGACCAATAATCCTAAAAATCCCGAAACAGATTATAAAGACTATTTTATTTCGTTGGATATGGCAAAAGAAATTTGTATGTTGCAACACAGCGACATCGGGCGGAAATTCAGACGATATTTCATTGAGTGTGAAAAAAAATTGACGCAAGCTACTAATAATAACCTTATGCTTGTGAGAAAAATTGCTGGAAGCGAAAGCAATGCGCTGGAATATGTAGCGAAATGGAATGTTTTACGACGTCATCGTTGTTTGACAGTAGAACAGGTTGACGCGATTTGCCGCCTGCTGCCTCTTTATCCTGCTATCAATTACATCGAGATTGCAAAGGCTGTAGGAACTAGCATTGACACTTTAAGAAGTGTCAGAAAGCAAATCGACATCATGAAAGAGGCGTGAAATATGGAAACACAATTTTCAGTGGTAGCATATATGCAAAAACAGATTGAGGAATTACGATTGCATTTAGAAGTTTTGCAGCAGATTTTCGATCATGACGGTATAAAATGGAAGAATTAGAACATGGGGAAAAAAATAAAGCCGATACAATTGCGCTTGTAACGGCTCTAATTTACTTGTTAGTTGCAATTATTACCTTGCTCGACAAGTTCATGTAATCAACCAGAGGCCTTGCCCCCTAATCCGGTCGCTAGTTTAACGCAAAATAATTTTTACGTCAAGAAAGTAATAAAAAATGAAAACTAGTGATGTAGCAATAATAATGAATGCAATTGCCAGTCTTATGGTAGCAGCCTCAAAGCTAACAATTGCAATCGCTATTGCGATAATATAATCTTTTAGAGAGGAGGTTGTCAAATGGAACAGAGTTTAAAAAAAGCTATTTTTAGATTAGTAGAAGCTTCTCTTTTTTTAGCTGGGTCAATCTTAATTTTAATCAAAATTATTAGTGGGTAAATTATGGAGGAAAAAAACATTAGTTTTAAAGTTGATGCTTCTTTATATAAGAAGCTAAAAATGCACATTTTGAATAAGGATAAAAAATTGAAAGAATTGAAATCAGAATAACAGATAAAGAAAAAATTGATTTTTGCCCTGATTTTTTATTCAATTTACCCAAAAGCTCTTGTGTTAGCAATATTCATTCAGCGAAAATACCTATAAATTATTTTGCAAAAATCAGCTTAAAACAAAATTAAAAAGGACTGATTCCACAATTCAGAAATCAGTCCTTAAATTAACCTAGCAAAAATATACAACTTTAGAAGTACATCTCAAATCCAAGTTTACCATTAAAGCAACTTATTTAACCGCAGCTTTTAAAGCTTCAATTTTGTCTGTCTTTTCCCAAGGGAAATTATCGCGACCAAAATGTCCATAAGAAGCTGTTTCTTCATAAATAGGACGCAATAAGTCTAAAGTTTTAATAATTCCAGCAGGAGATGCATCAAAAACTTTCTTCACTGCTTCTTCAATTTTTTCTTCTGCAACTTTTGCAGTTCCAAATGTATCAACAGTAACAGATACAGGGAAAGGAACACCGATTGCATAAGCAAGTTCAACTTCACATCTTTCACACAACTGTGCTGCAACAACATTTTTTGCGATATAACGAGCCATGTAAGCTGCTGAACGGTCTACTTTAGAAGGGTCTTTTCCACTGAATGCACCGCCACCATGTCTTCCCATACCACCGTATGTATCAACAATAATTTTTCTTCCAGTTAAACCAGA
>JBNMHA010000151.1:0-4830 GCA_050872545.1 Spirochaetales bacterium
GGTCTGACACCGTTTATTGCAAAATTGGCATTTTTTCCAAACTTAACAGCAAAAGCGAAGAAGAATTACAAATAATCAGCGTATTTTTCTATAAAAAGAGTTTTATTTCGGAAAAATAAGTCGTGAAGAACGGAAATAAGAAACTAAAAGCTGCATTTAGGAATAAATTTGCAGACAGTTCACCTGTTTCTGTTTAGTGAATAAGCAGAATTATAAATATCTTCAAGAAGTTGTTGTACAAAAAATACCACAATTGAATAAAATTAGTAATTCAAATGCATTGAACTTCGACTAAATCACTTTCAGCAGATCAAGGTCTGTCCCTGTTAATCCAGTGAGTAATTTTCCTCGCCAATATCTTCCCAAATCTCATAAAATGGGTAATCCTTAGCACGTTTCGCAAACCCGGCATGAACAGGATTTTCCTCGATATACACAAAAACACGCACCAAATCGACAAGATCCTCGATAATTCTGCTGAAAAACCTGTCCTTCCAAGCACTGCCTTCGAGGTTGTACGTGCGATTCACCCACTGTGTAAACCGCTGTTTGATGTACTTCATAATCTCGGAGAGGTTTTCGCCCGCTGCCGGCTGAATCTCTAAGTGGAAATGTGTATCCAAAATGCAGATGTTTTTTACTTTAAATTTAAACTTTTTCGCAGCAGCATGAATCATCACCAGAAGCATCGCCTTGATTACCGGGTTTATTTTGAGCTGAATAAGCTTGTGAAACTTGTTGCTGACATGATAATACGCATTTTCCTTTAGCTGTCGTGGTTTTCGCATAAGCACCTCCACTAAGCTTTAATGCGTTTTGGTGTCATTTTTAACTACAAGATTAAGAATACTTTACATATTTTTACATTTTCTCCTTGTGAGAACGAAATTAGAGGCGTTTCAGAAGGTGGTATTTTTTGGAAATAAAGCTGGAAAATGCGTAATTTTTTCCGGTATCAGACCCTTATTCGCTTTTGGGATTAGTTGCAACTTCCGGTTCTACTGCCAACTTAGGGACAGGTCTTAATACTGAAATGGAATATAGGTCTGACACCAAGTTACACGCAAGAACCACAGGGACAGACCCTAATCCCAAAATAGCATACAGACCTGTCCCTTTGGATATTCCTATATCCAACCGATTTTACTTGTATTCTAAACTGGAATTAGGGTCTGTCCCCAGCGAAAAACGCCCCGCACTGACAACCGGCTTCCGGCAGCAAAAAATATTTACAAACATCAGATTATCAATATTCCTTTTTCAGTTATGAAATATTGCATACAGCAAAACTTCTTCAGAAATATTCTAAATCTGTTTCTTTATCACATAAAAAATAAAAAAGTACCTTCCAGACCCGAAAGGGTATTGGACTTTCCGCAATAATTTATGCTATGAACCAGCGACATAAAAAAAACTAAGCAGCGTATTTTGCAATATTATGTCAATTATTTGGCATTAAATATGCAATTAAGATAATTAATACGCTAATTATTTAGTATTAATAACTATTAAACTGCTTATTTACTATAAATAATTATTAAAAGATATTAAGTAAATATATTGACATATATAAAATATTTTTCTACAACGACGACAAAGGAGAAAAAAATGAAGAAAGTATTTCTGTTAATTCTTGCATTTCTTGTAAGCTGCGAAACTGTATCTGTAAATGAAGAAAAGTCGACAACCGAAAAACCAGCTGCTGAAACGAGGACTTTTTCCATACCGGAAACCGACCGGGAAAAAGTTGTAGCTCTGAATGCTGCATACACGAAAAAAGGTGACGATTATTATCCAAATATTCCGCCTATTCTTATCGAAGCAGAAGAAATATTTGCGGATGTCGGAATGAGCGGCAAAAGAATCAACGAAATTCCGAAAGCAGTGAAAAAAACTGTAATCACAAATATCTTAATGCGAGTTTACAAACGCCTGCCGGAATACACTGCACTGAAAGCCGAAAAATATTCCGACTGCACGAACGACCTAACCTACAATGACATTGAAAAAGGTGACATAATTCTATCAATAACTCACAACAACATGCTGATGGCAATAGACGGTGAAAATGTAGTTCATCATGCAACGCTGTGTGTGAAAAAGCCCGAAAACAACGCTGACGCCGCATTTATCACAATCGAGGGCGTAGGGAAAACAACATCATATTTTTCATTAAATGACATTCGTGAAAATGATGACGCTGCGTATGTGCTGCGCTGTAAAAATATTACGACAGCACAAATAAACACGATTGCAAAGTTTGCCGAAAGCCAGCTGGGTAAACCTTACAATACAAATTTTACAAATAAGGAGGATGAAGAAAGTTTTTACTGCACAAGTTTAGTGTGGCAGTCATATCGGGCGGCAGAAATCGAAATTGACTTTAATCATGATGAAATAAATGATTACGGAGTCGTACTGGCAACTGACATTTACAAAAGCCCGAATCTGAAGCTTGTGAAATACAGCTATTAAAAAAATTAATTTTATTCAAGGAGAAAACATGTCTAAGAAATTTATGAATGTTTTAAAAACAATGCTTGCAGTGATGTTGATTGCGTCATGTTCTGCGGCAGACGAAGAGTTAAAAAATACGGCAGCACAGACTGCGGAAAACCAAGCGGTTTACTATGAAAATGCGTCTTTATCATTAGCAAAATTAGTAGCGGAAACTTACCTAATGGAATACGAAACCATAAACGAATGGGAAAATGCGGTACTTGCCGAACCTTATCCATTGTATAACCCAGCAACTGAAGTTATTACCTACCTTGAATATCCGGTAATAAAAGACGGGAAGCGCAAGGGTTATATAATGGTAACGTTGAAAGAGGACGAACCGAGAGTTGTAGAAGCTTCTGAAAACAGTGAAATGACAAATTACGAAGCCCTTGCCGACAAAGCCGAAACCAATGATATAAAAGCTGTTAGATTTTCATTTGCGTCATTTGTAGCGGAAGATCCGACAGTAAGCCGAAGCGGAAACCGAAAAGTCTTAGCGGCATTGGGAAACATAGAACACAAAATAGAAATCGGTGAAGTTACCAGAAGCGGCAGTGCGTATGAAGAATACATCAATAGATACAAAGCAAGAGTAGAAGAAAACGACGGATTCCTTGATATAAACAAAGATGTATACGAAGCAAACAAAGAATGGATAGAATACCGCAACGGACAAAGAAGCAGAGGAAAAGCACTAGAAGATGCTGATTTGGAACCTATAACAGAATACTTAGGTAAATATTCCAGTTCAAATTATACTTTAATTGCAAACCAGTTTGAACTAAAGAATTCAAAGGGAGATAAATGGATGTCAGGTTGTGTTCCTACAGCAGGAGCTATAGCTCTTGCGTATTATGCAAGAAAACACAATAAACCAAAATTATGGAGAAATTGCGGAACACCTGACAAATGTTTTATTGGTGATAAAGCTACTAGTGAGGTAGATGAAAAAAATTTTAAAAGTATTGTGAATGAACTACGTAAATATCTGGGAATGGGAGAAAAAGTGACTTCAAGTATCACAAGTAAATTGCCATTAAAATTATCTTACTACAGTTATAAAAATGATTGTGGTTGGATTCCGTACCAAGAAATATACAGCGGAAAATCATGGACTTGCTATGGATTTAAACGGTTGCTACGCTACTTAGAAGAAAATAACCCTTGTTTCTTAGGATATTATGATCACGATGAAAAAGGTTGGCATGCTACTGTAATATATAAAGCAAAGGTACAAAGAGATTGGGCAAACAATTATAAAGAATGTACCTATTATATTACAACCGGCTGGAAAAGTCCTGAAACCAAATCAGTTAATACATGGGATTGGTGTATTTCTGATATTTCAATGCAAAGTTATACTCAAGTAAAATAAGAGAGGTTTTATGAAAAAAATATTGCTTTTTAGCATAATATCTTTACTCATTTTCGAATGTTGTGCAAATTGGACACCACCAGATTTTTGGAATGTAGAAATTTCTCCAACGAAGGTAAAACGCGGAGATGAAATAACTGTCACTTACGATACTCGTTTGAGCGAGAAAGACTTTATCGAAGAGCTATACATAGATAAAGACGGAAATTTATTAATATCTGAAGATTACAAAAATCGTTACGATGAGCGTAAATTTGAAGATAACTATAATAATTTCATTCGATTCAATACAAAATTTCGTGATGGTGCAACTCCAAGTAAAAAAAATGTGGCAGAAGATTGTAACAGTTTCGATTATGAATGCGGTAAAGAAAAAATTGCGGTAACTGCTGTTAGTGAAGATTATGAATTATCTGATGTTTATCCTGCAAAATATATTTCATGTGAATTTGGAAAAATCGTTTGTACTGTTCCGGATAATGCAATTTCGGGAGTATTATTTTTAGATTGTGGGAACGCTACCGGTTTTTCTGCAGAGAAGCTAATCATTGTCGATGAAAACGGCAATGAGGTAACTGAATAATTTATCAGGTGCAGTGCGGTAATACGTGCTGCGCTTATTTTACAAGGAGACTTTATGAAACGAATTATTTATTTATTTTTCGTGCTACTAGTTTTTATTTCTTGCGACAACAATCCGTGTAGTGAAGATTACCCTCCGGAAACTTGGGTTCCTCCGATTGTTCGTGCCGTATATTTTTCCCCTAAGACTGCAAAAGTCGGTGATACAATTATGATGATCATAGAAAAGGATAACTGGAATTGCACCAACGGCTTAGATTATAACAAAGATTTTGAAATCACTAACGACGGAAAGATAAAATATATAGGTACACATAAGGACATAAACTCTAATTTTCCTGATGATGAATCACGGATGAGAGGAAATATAA
>JBNMHA010000152.1:0-4646 GCA_050872545.1 Spirochaetales bacterium
TGCGAATGCACTAATGAAGTATTTTCGTAAGAAAATACCGTGAGGCGTTTCCGATAGGAAAAGCCGAAAATGAGTACAAAAAAAGGCTTAGTAGCTAATTCACAAAAAATCTTCATTTTTTTTCCGAATCTTGTAAGCACTTTTGATGCTTTTTCGCATTATATGTATATAGAAGCAGTTAAAAATTGCTTCTTAATCTGTAAGCAAGGAAAGAAAATGAGTAGATTTAAAGATTGGGATGACTTAACAATTGCCGATGATTTTATGTTCTGTAAAGTAATGCAGAATGAGAAACTTTGTACACAACTGTTGGAAATTTTACTTCACATTAAAATTGGCAAGCTAAAATTTCAGGAACCGCAGAAAAGTATCAAAATTACAAATGAATCACATGGTATTCGCCTTGATGTTTACGTTAAAGACAGCAACCGCATTTTTGACATTGAGATTCAAACGACTGACAAGAGGAATTTGGAGCTGCGGACACGCTACTATCAGGGAGTGATGGACATCGATGAATTGGAGCAGGGACGCAAATTTAACGAACTAAAGGAAAGTTATATTATTTTCATCTGCATGTTCGACCCGTTTGGTGATAATTTGCCAATTTACACGGTGAAGCAGGTCTTTGATGAGAATGAAAAACATGTTTTCAATGATAAAACGCACAAAATATTTTATAATGCAAAGGCGTTTGATAAAATTAACGACGCGCCCGAAATAAAAGCGTTTTTAGAATATTTGTGTAAAAATCAAGTGACTACAGATTTTACTGCGTCACTTGATGCTGCTGTAAATAAGAACAAAGGCAATCAACAATGGAGGAAAGAATATATGACATTAGCATACAATATGGCAGTAGCCGTTGATGAAGCCCGTAATGAGGGACGTCGCGAAGGAATTACTCAAGGTGCATATCAAAAAGCTATTGAAACTGCGAAAGTTCTCAAAGCAGCAAATGTTTCACTCAATTTGATAGTTGATAGTACCGGACTGTCAATTGAGGAAATAAAAAAGCTCTAGAAACTTTGCATAGATTCCCGGCAGCTTTCAGCCTTGTGTCATCTTCGTTTTTTTTACCACCTTTGTCATTGCCCGGCATAGACCCGGTAATCTCCTGTGCAATTATGAAATAGATTCCCGTGTCGGAGCACGAGAATGACATTGGAAACAAGCAAGGGAATGACAAGAAACACAAGGGACAGACCTTAATGCTAAAACGGAATACAGACCTGTCCCCAGCTTCCAACCGTAAAATACATAATGAATTGCCGTAAGGTCTTTTGCACAAAAAAATAATACTCTTAATATCCTAGAACCTGAGTTCTTACAGTAAAAGATATTAGGAGGAAAAAATGAAACGAATAATTAATTCAATTATTGTATTAATTGCGTCAATATTATTTTTGATTGCCTGCGATGGCGCAGACAACGGCGGCGGAAGTTCTAATGGAGGTAGTTCCGGACAAAAATTGGAAGCCGGAAATGCAGCCCCAGAAACAGGGTATTTACGTATTCACTGGAATGGAATAAAAGCAAATGCCGGAGACACTACAACTTGGAGTGTTTGGATTTTTAAAGATGTAGAAAATGTGTCTGGTTCAAACGGAGAAAGCTGGCCTAATGGATTTTATTTTACGCATTGCGATGATTTCGGATTGTACATTGACGTAAAATTAGCTGTCTCTCCTGAATCTGTAGGACTTGTAGTTGTAGACAGAGCCAATGGAACGAAAGGTTCTTCAGATACAGATGTTGAGTTTAAATTTCCTAAAAAATATAATCAAATTTATATCAAGCAAGGAAGCAATACTGTGTATGTAGATAAAGATTTGACAAAAGAACCTGCAGGACTTGCATCAGCCTCCATTACTGCCGGAAATGAAATCAAAATTACATTAACAGGAATTAAATCTGTAACTGTTGACCAATTCAAAGTTACGGATAAAGATGGAAAGGAAATTACCGTTATAAATGCTGCAACAGATAAACTTACTATTGCAGAAACAAAGTATTTGGAAAAAGCACCTTATACTGTTGTTTTTAATGATGAAGATACAGCTGTTGCTAATATTGCTTCGAAACTTTTGGACAACGAATTTGCTTATGACGGCAATGATTTAGGTTGGCATAACGGCATTGCTAAAGTTTGGGCACCGCTTGCGTCAAAAGCCGAAATCCTTATTTACGACAATATGAAAGATGCAAAAACCGACTTTGAAAAAAGTGATGCAAAACCATCAGTTACCCCTGTTGCAATGACAAATGATGGTAAAGGTGTTTGGAGTGCCGAAGTTGCAGAGGGCAAGTATTACATGTACCAATTGGAAAATTCTGGAAAGACATACAGAGTTTGTGATATTTACGCTAATGCAGCTTCTCCGGATAGTGTTGCTGCCAAAGCAGTAGATATTGCCGATAAAGCTTGGGATGAAGCAACTTACATTAATCCTTGGGGAAATAACGGAACAGAAGCAAAGAAATATACCGAAGCGGTTATTTATGAAATGCATATCCGTGACTGGAGCCGTGCTTTTGTAAAAAACAGTACAGGTAAATTTGAAGATATTACAAATGCTCTTAAAAATAACGGAGCTTTTGCTAAGCATTTAAAAGATTTGGGTATTACTCATGTTCAAATCCTGCCAATGTTCGATTATTCTGAAAAAAATGCAGATACTGGCTACAACTGGGGATATAATCCTTATCAATACAATGTACCGGAAGGTCGTTATGTAAATAATCATGATAGCGATGCGGAAAATGCGGTTGACCAAATGCGTGCAATGATTGCGGCATTCCATGAAGCCGAAATTGCCGTAAATATGGACGTAGTTTATAACCATACTAGCGGTACCGGTGAAGGGTCACTGTTTGATATGACTGTTCCTAAGTATTACTACCGTTTAACATCCGACGGGGGATATTCAAGCGGTTCCGGCTGTGGTAATGAAATGGCTTCCAATGCTGCAATGTACAGAAAATTCATGATTGACAGCTTGAAACATTGGATGACAGATTATCACATTAACGGATTCCGTTTCGACCTTATGGGATTGCATGAAACCTCAACAATGAAAGAGATTTACAATGCATTAAAAGAAATTGACCAGAATGTAATGGTTTACGGAGAGCCTTGGACAGGCGGAACAAGTACAGTAGTAAGTGGCGTTGAAAAATCGACAATCGATAATTGTGCTCCATCTTCTGATGTAAACGGTGTAGCATGTTTTAATGATGACTATAGAAATGCTATTAAGGGTGCAGAGTTCGGCGGATTTAAACAAGGTCAGGTACAAGGAAGTTTTTCAGGAAATGCAATTAACTGCGGTTTAATGGGGTCAATTAAAACAGTAGGTGACGGTGACACCGGCAAGAAATTCACAAATGTAATAGGTCGCTCTATAAATTATGTTGAATGTCATGATAACTACACTTTGGCAGATAAATTGGCTATTTCATTAAACGGCGGAACTTCTCAAAGCGGATGGAAAGCATATTCTGGTTTCAATGTAGAACAACAGAATGAACTTCGTGCACAAAATAAGCTTGCTGCTGCATTTGTATTCCTCGCACAGGGAACACCGTTTATCAACGGCGGTCAAGAGTTCATGAGAACTAAGCAAGGTGATGAAAACAGTTATATATCAGATGATAAAATTAACCAGATTGATTTGGGATTCAAAAACACATACAGCGATGTATACAATGTTTATAAAGGTTTAATCGCACTGCGTAAATCAAGTAATGCGTTCACTGCCGGAACAGATGTTAAGGCAGAAACAGCAACTGACACATCTGGAACAAAAATCGGTGGTTTTACAAAATATGTAACAACAGGAACAGATGCTTCTTACTGCATTTACTTTAATGCTACGGCAAAAGACCAAAGTTTTACTGCCGACGTGGGCTACACGAAAGCAATTGATGTAAGCTCCGGTGCAGTTGTTGAAAGTGCAACACTTCCCACAACTGTTAAAGCTAAAAGCTTTGTTATCTTGAAAAAATAAAAAAATACGGCTGCCTGAAAAAATACGGGCAGCCCATTTATTCATAACAAAAAGGAGTAAAAACTTGAAAAAGTTATTCTATGCATTTTTATGTGCAGCATTGTCTGTCGCATGTATTTCATGTGAACCTGAAGAAGAAAAAAAAGAACGAGCTAAAAACAGTTGGGAAACATCACTTCCTTCAGATTATAAATTGAATAACGACTTTTGGGATAATGCCAGCGTATATTTTGTAATTACAGACCGCTTTTACAATGGTAATTCGACTAATGATAATGCTTACGGACGTGAGAAAGGCGATCCTACAGTAAAAAATGATGCCGGAAAATTTTACGGCGGAGATATTGCCGGGCTTACAAAGAAACTTGATTATTTGAAAGATTTGGGAATCAATGCAATTTGGATCACTGCACCTTATGAACAGATTCACGGTTTTTGTATCGGTGGAAACGACGAGTTTTTCCATTATCCGTACCATGGTTACTATGCAATGGATTACACAAATATGGATGCAAGCATGGGAACAAAAGAAGAGTTTAAAACTTTTGTAGATACAGCTCATGCAAAAGGAATCCGTATTGTAATGGATGTGGTTATGAATCATCCGGGATACAATACTATCGAAGATGCAAAACA
>JBNMHA010000153.1:0-4593 GCA_050872545.1 Spirochaetales bacterium
CCATACAAGCTTCTTGCCATCTTTGGTTTTCTATTCTCAATTGTTATTATCGGGCTTGACCCGATAATCTTATTGCAAGTAATGCAACAGATCCCCAATGTTTTCTAAAGTAAACACTGTAGATCAAGTCGGGGAATGACATGTAACACAATGGACAGGACTTAATACTGAAACGGAATATAGGTCTGACACCAAGTTACACGCAAGAAGCACAAGGGACAGACCCTAATCCCAAAACTGCATACAGACCTGTCCCTTTGTAGTTTGTATTCCAAAATAGCATTAGGGTCTGTCCCCAAGTTCAACCTTTAAATATTACTTCAGCACGACTTTCACCTGTAATCGGCGAAACTTTTTTCAACCTAGCATTAACATAGCTTCCGATTTTTAAGTTTGCAGAGCCGAACACCGGAATTCTTACACATAAATCTTCAATTTCACCAAGAAAACCGCCCGTAATTTTTTTTGTAATCAAAACTTTATACTCTTTGTCCATATTTTGTTCCAAATAACGGAACATCCAAAAGTTCTTGCTTTCCCGTTCGCACTGTGCCGCGTTTGTCGTCTTTGCAGTAATAGTTGCGGCAATCACTTTGATTTCATCCTCATCCGGCATAAGTTCCTTCTTTCCGGCAACAACACCTTTTAGAAGTCGATGTTCTGTAATGTCAAGGTACCTTCTGATAGGGGAGGTAGCCTGCGTATAATATGAAAGTCCCATTGTAAAATGCGGTCCTGCAGATGTTCCTGTAACAGATTTTTTCATTGTAATAAGAAACTGAATTAATTCATAACGTGAAAAATCTCTGTGTTTATTATAATTTACTGTCGGATTTCCTTCCAGCAGCGCATCGGGAGAGCTTTGTGAAATAAAAATTGACGGAATACTATGCAATATCATTGTTTCAGCGGTAAGTTTATTAAACATTATCATCATCTCACGTACTATAATGTGTGATGCGGAATTACTGTAGAGCAAATCCAGTTTAATTTTTCCGTCATTTCCTATAATTAAGTGAATATCAGGGCGTTCAATAAGATACGCTCCGTCAGCGACTCGTTTTGCTTCACATTTTAATGCCAAATTTTGAAAATGTTGCATTGCTTCATACCAATCCGGTTTTTCGCCGTCGGAATTTTTAAGTACACTGTCTGCTTCATTGTAAGTCAAGCGATGACGAACTTTTATCCACACAAAGCAGAAGCGTGTCGATTTAATCGAATAATTTTTATCTGTGGAAATTTCTAAAGTTACGGACGGACGCTTTTCACCAGCCGTAAGATTGAAATGTGAATAGATAACGTCAGGCGGAAACATATTTACTCGTTCTGTAGTCAGGTAAACACTTGTTCCGCGAATAAAAGCTTCCTTATCTAAAATACTGCCGCGCCTAATAAAAGCATCCGGATCTGCTATATGAACATAAAATTTATATCCGTCCTCGCAATCTTTCCAACTTAGTCCGTCATCAATATCTTTTGTCTGCTCGCTGTCTATGGTGAAAACATTTAAATCTGTCATATCTTCACGTTCTATTCCGTCACTTATTGGAAGCGGCAGCGTTCCGTCCGGCAACTGCGGATATGCGGTTTTAAGGTTATTGCGTCGTTTGATAAGCTCATCATCATTGTGCAGAACTCCAAGATGAAACAACAGTTTGTAGCTCCAAACCATTTTATCCATATTGCAGATGACAGCACATTTTTCACAAATTTCATCTATGCGTTTAAAACTTTCATTTTTGCGTGAATATTCATCACCGTGAATAAGCAGATCTTTCAGTGGTAAAAGAATGCGTACAACCTCAGCAGGCGGTTCACTGCACGCTGGAACAAACTCCGGTGAAGATGTAAAAACTTCCTTATTAATATTACTGCGAATCCATTCCCAAGCGGAATTAACAGCTTCTCGGCGTGCCTGTTCTTCTTCTTCCTTTCTGCGCTTTTCTTCAGCTAAAACGGTAATTTCATCAGATGTCCGCAGAAAAACTCTGTTTCCTTGAATATTAAAGCGGACATCATCGCACGCTGCCGTCATTACAAGCGAAAACATTTGTTCTGTCGTAAAGTCCTGTGAGAAATAAAGCTGCGCCAATTCATCAAAAGTGAAAGACGCAGCCATACCGTTTAGCAGTTCGTATAATTCTTCACTGTTTACAGGTTTTACAGCAGCTTGATAATAAGAAAGTTGATGTTCCGCTTCTTTGCCGCTTCTGCAAATCAGTTGATTTTTTTGTATTACAATTTTCTTTGCATTATCAGTTTGCAGCGTAATTTTGCTGCCTTTTTCTTCCTTTAACATTGCCAGTCTGCATTCTTTATCTTTGTATAAAATCAGCTCACTCAATTTTTTCTCCCCAATAATCACACTTAAAACGAATCGATTCTTGTAACTGTTTTTAATGAAAATTGCAATAACCGAGCTGGCATTATTCACATCTTGACTTTTATTATAATTTTCTGTATACAAACAACATTTTTAACACAGGCAGACTCACTTCTTTTAATGCCTGCCGATCTGCAAACAATCCTTTAAAATAATGACGGAGATTCACAAAAAATGGAACAAGACAAGATTCGTAATATTGCCATTATTGCCCATGTTGACCACGGCAAAACAACAATGGTAGATCAATTATTTAAACAAAGCGGAAGTTTTCGCTCTAATCAAGTTGTGGAAGACAGAATAATGGATTCGATGGACTTGGAACGAGAGCGCGGTATTACAATCTCGTCAAAAAATGGGGCTTTCCGTTATAATGGTTATCATGTAAATATTATCGATACTCCGGGACATGCAGATTTTTCCGGTCAGGTAGAGCGTGTTTTAAATATGGTAGACGGTGCTGTTTTATTGGTAGACGCAGCAGAAGGACCTATGCCGCAGACTTATTATGTATTGAAAAAGGCACTTCATCTGCAATTGCCGATTATTGTGTGCATAAACAAAATTGATAAAAAAGATGCCCGACCGGATTGGGTTGTGGATAAAGTTCTTGAATTATTTATCAAACTGAATGCACCTGATAATTTGCTGGAATTCCCGGTTGTGTATTCATCTGCACGTGAAGGATGGGCAACAAAAGACCCTAAGATAAAAACCGATAATTTAGAGGCATTGTATGAAACTATAGTAGAATATATTCCGGCACCTACAGGCGATAAGGATGGTCCGGTTCAATTTTTAGTCAGCACATTAAGTAATTCTCCGTTTCTCGGTCGTCTTGCTGTAGGAAAACTTCGCAGCGGAACTATAAAAGTAAACAGTCAGGTTGTTGTAGCTACTCCGGAAAAAATTGGCAGTCCGGTAAGAATCTCTAAAATTTACCAATATGAAACAAATAAAATGGTGGAATCCGAAAGTGCATCTGCCGGAGACATTGTTGCAATTGCCGGAATTGAAGATATAACAATCGGAGAAACGGTAACTTCCGTTGAAAATCCTCAGCCGCTGCCTTTTATTGATTTAGATCAACCGACAATTTCAATGAACTTTATTCCTAATGATTCGCCTTTTGCGGGACAGGAGGGAAAATTTGTTACAAGCCGTCATCTGCGTGACAGGTTGTTTAAGGAAACATTGAATGACGTTGCCCTGAAAGTTGAAGAAATGACAACCGGCGTAGGTTACAAGGTTTCAGGTCGTGGGGAGCTTCACTTGTCTATTTTAATAGAAACAATGCGCCGTGAAGGATACGAATTTCAGGTAACACGCCCGGAAGTTATCATGAAAGAAATTGACGGCGTTCTTATGGAACCTTATGAAGAACTTACTGTAGATGTAAGCGAGGAATCTTCCGGTGGCGTAATCAAGCGACTTAACGAAAGAAAGGGAATTCTTCTGGAAATGGAGCAGGAGGGCGATATGATGAGAATCGTTTATAAGATTCCTACTCGTGGGCTTTTGGGATTCCGTTCTGAATTTATGACAGAAACACGCGGTATGGGCGTAATGAATTATGTCTTTATGGAATATGATAAGTTCTGCGGAGAGATTAAAAATCGTCAAAACGGAGCCATGATTTCTACAGAAACATGTACGACGGTAGCATACGCATTGTTTAACCTGCAAAGTCGCGGACGCTTTTTTATGGGACCGCAGGAAAAAGTTTACGAGGGGCAGATAATCGGGGAAAATTCTCGTGAAAATGATTTGAATGTTAATCCGGGAAAAGGAAAAAAACTTACAAATCTGCGAGCTTCCGGCAGTGACGAGAATGTTATCTTGACACCGTATACAAGATTAAGTCTGGAAAATTGTATTGAATTTATCAATGATGATGAGCTTGTGGAAGTAACACCTAAATCTATAAGACTTAGAAAACGTTTCCTTACCGAAGTAGACAGACGGCGTTCTTTGCGACAGAGTTAAAACCACACAAGGGACAGATATTAAAATTTTAATCTGCCCATAAACTGGTGTAAATTAAGACTGTCCGATAAGTTTATTCTTTTTCGGGCAGTCTTTTTTTATTTTGCAAATTTTTTAGCTGGGGACAGACCTGTATTCCATTTTAGTATTAAGGTCTGTCCCTTGTGCAAGTGTTACTTTTGCATAAAAAAAGAACCGCAATGCACAAACGTCACAGTTCC
>JBNMHA010000154.1:0-4472 GCA_050872545.1 Spirochaetales bacterium
ATATTGTAAGTCTCTTGTTTTAACATTTGCAGTGTCATATATTCAGCCCTCCATTCTTCATTACCATGTACCCTGTGCAGTTCCTTGCTGATTTTGTCTGTCAGTGGCGTTTCGCTTTTGCCCGTCGAGATAAATTCTAATAATTTGCGAATCTTTTTATCGGTTACTTTTTCAAATGCAGTAACATTGTAGGCAATTTTGCGGCATTTGTCATCAAGTTTCAAACTTGGTAATTCATCGCAGCTATTGGAAAAAGTGTACTGCGGCAAACCCTTGTAAAATGGGTCAAACGTACAAATGAAAATGACATTCGATTCCTTTAAGTCATTGAAATCCGCACCTTTTTCCAACAATTCAGCGTCAATCATACATTGATAGTAGCGCATTCGGCAGCCTAAATTCTTCTTGTCGGTAGTTTGCATCTCTAGGTCAAAGATCCGGTCACTATCGGCTATGTACACATCAAGCCGAATGCCGCGTTTGTCAGGTTCCAGTTTCAGCTCTTTCTCAAATGACTTATAAACTAATTTGCCGACTTTAATATGCAAAAGCGTTTCGATAACCTCGCGGCATATTTCCTCATTTTGCATTACTTTACAAAACGCAAAGTTGTTGGTAATTTTGATGTCCTCGTATTTTTCTAAGTAGTCCATTTTCTTTCCTTGCTTACAGATTAAGAAGCAATTTTTTTAATCACTTCTATAATGCTATAAACACAAAAAATTTCAAAATATTGCATATTTCCAGAGAAAAAATGAAGATTTTTGCGAATTAGTTATGAAAGACAGATTCGTATTCCAATTTAGCATTAAGGTCTGTCCCTTGTGTTTCTTGTCATTCCCTACAGCTTTTAGCTTTATGTCATCTTCGGGCTTGACCCGGAGATCTATCCAATTACTTTACGAGAGATTGTCGGATCAAGTCCGACAATGACACGAGACCAAAAAGCCCGAAGATGATAAATTGTTCCTTCGGCAAGCTCAGGAACCGTTGTACCTTGTGCAGCTTGACTTACGTCTCGGTATTTTCTACGAAAATACTTCATTATTGCATTGCACTAATCGTTGCTCAGGAGCCATTATGTGATACACCTTAAAGTACTGTTGTCCTTTGTGCAGCATGACCATTTGCAAATCGAAGTACCAGACCTTGATTTTACTCTGGAGTTAAGGCTTGTCTCGCAGATTTGGTTTCATTTTCTTAATTTACACTAAGTATGTTTATCTGCTATCTCTCGTTTCCAATAAACTCACTCAAAATTTCTTTGATAAAGTTGTATCGTCTGGCATAAGAGTTGTCTACATGAATCAGATCAAATCCGTGATTTTTGCAAATTTGTTTTTTCTTTTCGTCTCTTACGATTACATTTGGGTCGTTACGGTGCTCCGGTCCGTCAAGCTCTATTGCAAGGACTGCTTCTTCTTTATTTCTGAAGCCTTTTTTATATATTACAAAATCTAGGCTGCCTTTATAGAAGAAATCACAGTCTGATGGATTTTTTAAAAAAAGATGCGAGAGCTGAACTTCGCGTCTGACCAAATATTTTGCATCCGTATCTATCAATGCGGAAATAGCATGGTTCAGTGTTGTTAAAAAAGTGTCCTCTGTTTCTGTACTGTATGGCTTTGTTCCAAGTGCCCTTGATGAAGATTCTCGCGGTGTTATTTTGTATTCTCCGTTTTTCTTTACGTATTCAGCAAGTTCGTATAAATCATCCGATTCATCCATTTTATGAAGCCGTTCAAGTTCTTTTGTACTGGAAAAAATTACAAGTCTGTCTTTTGCTCTTGAAACTGCTACATTTAAAAGTTCCTTGTTGTTTTTTAGCCATCCATACGTTTTCGGATATGTATTCTTTGTAAGCGCAAGAGAAAACAAAATCTCGTCTTTTTCATCTCCTTGAAATGCATGAACTGTTCCGCATGTAGCTTTGTCATCAAGGTGATTTTCTTTGAGCTTGTATTCAATCAGTTCTTTTTGATTTTTGAACGGAGTTATGATTCCTATTTTTTTATCTCTATTATTTGCAACATATTGGACGATTTTATCGGCTTCTTTTGGAGAAGTATTTTTTTCGCAGGAAATATTTTCCGTTATTTCGCAGAAAACAAGCGGTTTTTCTTTTCTTTTATTGGATTTTATATTCAGCTGATTATTGTAATATTTTTTGTTACTAAACTCGATGATTTCTTTTGCGCATCTGTAATGATTATGAAGAAGAATTTCTTGGCTTACAGCATCATTTGCAAGGTAAGTCTTGTAAATTGAATTTTTAACGTAGTCGTAGCTTTCGTATACATTATATTTTGCTTTCAGTTCCTCATTGATATTTTTGTCAAGCGTTATAACAGGATTAAGCTGCTGAGGATCTCCTACAAGCATAAGATTTTTTCCTCGAATTATTGGAACGAGTGAAACTGCTGTGTTGCATTGGCTTGCTTCATCAATGATTGTTATGTCAAAATACTGTTCGGGTTGACCGATTTTTTGTGAAGAAATACAAGTTGAACAGAAAACAGGAAAGACTTTCTGCATTTTTACAATGTTTTCGGGCTTAGAAAAATATTTGTTGAATTCAATCGCTTGGTTTTCTTCATTTTGAATATCTAAAATTTCCAAAAAACCTTTGTATTCATTGTCGAATAGATTCCGCAGTTTTTTTACAGAAGTAAAATTTATGAATTGCATCAGTCTGTCGTGATCGAAACTTAGAAGTGCAAGCGCATCGTTATCGCTTATATTTCCGATTTCTTGAAGCCGTTTCTTTATTTTTGAATACTGTTGACTGTCAATACTTAACCTCAAGTTCATATTCTCATTTTTTGAAAGCATTGTTTCTATTAAATCTTTACGTTCTTTTAAGTCAATTTGTTCGCCGTGCTTCTGCAAAAGTTCAGTCAACTTTTTTGTGCGTTCGATTTGATTTTCTCGGTTTTGCTGAAGAAATGTGTCAAAACTTTTGAGGTTTTGAATTTGAGCAAGTAATTTTTTTATATGTCGGCATGTTTCCGGAATGATTTTGTTGCTTCCGATTCTAAGAATCGGAAACGGAATTATGTAGTTTTTATATTTTAAACCGGTGAGTTTTTTTAAAACACCATCAATTGGATGGTTGTTATATGAAGAAAAAAGAACAGTTTTCGAGTTGAAGAATGCTGTAATAATCGTATTGATTATTGTAGTTGTTTTTCCTGTGCCCGGTGGTCCTTGAATATATGCTACAGGAAAATTCATAGCGTCGTGGATTGCAAGAAGTTGATCAAGGTTTACATTTTTATCAATTAATGCAAGCGGAAGAACCTCGTCGTTTTTTTTCGTGGAATGAAGTTCGCCGAAAAATGCCTGAATCGGAACTGTAACTTTATTTTGCGAATACATGTTTATAATTGCTTCGTATTCCTTTTCAAGATTTATGTTCATATCTCTTTGTATAAAAAGAAAATATGGGCGATCATCCACTGAATAGTTTTTTCTACGGCGGATATTTTGCGTGATTATATTTTTTATGATTTCAGAGTTTTGTTCAAAGTTGTCGACAAGCGGAAAATCATCATTGTCAATGAAATTCAGTATGCTTAGTTTAATATTTTTGTTGTTTCCGTCTTTTGAAACGCAGAATTCAGAACATATTTTTATCTTTTTTCCTGCAATAAGCGTTTGTTTTTCAACATCAAGTCTAACTTCTCTGTATGCCAAAACGTAAAGTCCCTTTGGAGTATGAATGCTTAGCTCATTAAGTGCAATCTGAATTGTATTGCAAGTGCTTTTTCCTTTTTTGATAAATGCGTTTTTCTTGAAAGTATTTATTGTAAGTTTGAACAATTCGTTATCAAGTTTATAAAGATTATTCACTAGTTTTGAAGAATCTAACCGCATTATAAGCGCATATTCTGTGTTGAGTTTTGGAAGGTCAGCAAGAGCGTTGCAGTCAGCAAGGTAATTTAAAGTTTTTAAGTTCACAACATTTTGGAATATATCTTTGTATTTATTTGGAAATGCTTCAATATCTGTAATTAGGTCTTTGTTTGTCTGGTAATAAGTGCCTTTCATTATACGTGAGCAGAGAATCTTATCGATGAAAAGAAAAAGTGTTTTTGTTGTAAAATCTCCGATGTGAAGTCCCGTTACTTCAAGACTTTTCATTTCTGTATCTATGTTGTGAACTGCAATCCAGTATTTTGTACGTTCGGCATTTTTATTTTGGTATTCAATATAAATCCAAGTTCCTTCGTGAATAGAGCGAAAAATATCTCTGCAAATACTGTTCATAGAATCATTTTATAATGCAATGTGATATTTGTAAATAGATTAAACTTTTCTTTGATAAGAAAATTCTCAAAATATTGCAGATTTCCGGAAAAAAGTGTGGATTTTTTTCAAGTTAGCTACTAGGGACAGCTCTGTATTCTATTGTAGCAATAAGGTCTGTCCCTTTTACTCAAAAAAATTGGCGTGCCCAAGGAAGGGTGAGG
>JBNMHA010000155.1:0-4367 GCA_050872545.1 Spirochaetales bacterium
ATATGTAAGAAAACTTAATTTCATAATTATAGGTTATAGGTGAAAAAAGTATGGCAAATATTCTTGATTATGTTGAATGGCGTGGAGATATTGATTTTGTCTCCTCTGAATTTAACGAAATTGACAGTCTTATTTTATCTCAATTGAGTTATATTGGTTTTGACGGAATTATTTCAAATAATAATAAAGAACTTCTCACATTAAAAGAAGCTTCTGCAAAGTTCTTTTCAGTTCATGATGAAAAATACATTCTTGGAGCGTTGCTGCCTAAAGAAATAGTAACTTTGCTGAAAGTTGCCGGAGACAGCGTGCGTTTCGGCAATTTGAAATTGTCGTGTTATATAAATCATGTGGATAAGGACAGACAAGAGCAATTTTCAGCTGTGACTTTTGAACTTAATGACGGAATTTTTATCGCTTTTCGCGGAACGGACGATACGCTTATCGGGTGGAAAGAAGATTTTAATATGTGTTTTATAAGCCCTGTTCCGGCGCAGGAAGAATCCGTAAAATATTTAGATTATGTTTTGTCATTATATAAATGGCGTTCCGGAAAAGTCCGTATCGGCGGTCATTCTAAAGGCGGAAATCTTGCTGTCTATTCGGCGGCGTTTTGTCCAAAAAAATTCAGAAAGAAAATTGCTGCTGTTTATAATAATGACGGACCGGGCTTTGATGATGCAATGATGAAAAATCCGTTGTATCAGGAGATGTTAAGCAAGATTACAACTTTTCTGCCGCAATCTTCTACTGTCGGAATGCTTCTGGAACATGAAGAACCTTACATTGTAATACAAAGTACTGCTTCCGGATTATTTCAGCATGATGTTTTTTCTTGGCAATTAAAAGGAAAGCACTTTGTTACAACATCATTAAGCGAAAACTGCCGTTTTTTGGATAAAACTTTGAAAAATTGGTTGGCAGGAATGGACAATCAGCAGCGAATGCATTTTGTTGATGTATTGTTTGAAATATTATCAGCCGGTGATGCAGAAAATTTAAGTGAATTGGAAAGCAAAAAACTGACTAACATAAAAAAATCGGTTCAAGCTGTGATTACAATGAGCAATGAAGATAAAAAAGTTTTATTTGAAACTATTAAGCAGCTTGTGAATGCAGGTACGAACAATTTTAAAGAACAAATGCTAAACAAGAAAAGGACTGATTAATGAAAAAGAATATGCCGCTTATTTTAGATATTCTGCTTTTTTTATGCTTTCCGTTTTTGCTTACAATGTTTTTTGTAGAAGAAAAAGTTATAACGAGTAACTATACCGTTATAGAATGTTATCTTGATAATTTTATTCCGTTTATTCCTCAATTTATTTTTGCGTATATATTGTGGTATCCGGTAATAATTTCTCCGATTTTGTTTTTTATAAAAGATAAAGAAGACTACCGCCATTATATGTACTTTTTAATTATAGGTTTTTCCGTAACATTATTGATTTATTGGCTGTTTCCCAATGGACAAAAATTGCGCCCTATTTTACCGATAGGCAATAGTTTTTCGGAAAAGTTAGTAGGGATTCTTTATAGCAATGATACAAATACAAATGTTTGTCCTAGTTTGCATGTTATTTTGTGCATTGGAGTTGCAGCAGCTGCATTTCACAATAAAAGTTACAAACTGCTACAGAAATGTTGGATGCGTGTCTTGATAACTTTTGTGCTGCTTCTTATTTGTGTGTCGACTGTTTTTCTAAGGCAACATTCTATAATAGATGTCGTATCTGCGTCTGTTTTAGGTGGATTTTTATATTTGGTTTGCTACCGTTTGCTGCCGCAAAAAGCTTTTCAATACGAAAAATATTTTAACTGACCTTAATTTTAGAGCAGTACAGTATTCCCGTGTTGTTGCATGGGAATAATTGATAACTTCAAGATTCGATATTTGCTTAATAGATTTGTTTTCCACCGATGAAAACGTGCTTTATTGAAATATCAGATTTTATTTTGTCAAATGGCGAAAATTTTGCTTTGGTTTTGGCGTTTTCTGCATTAAAAACTATAGGTTCCCGCTGCAGGAAAACTAAATCAGCGTAATTCCCTACTTCTATTTTACCACGTGATTTCACATTAAAAATACGATAAGCACTCGTTAATTTTTCTATAGCTTGTTCCAGCGTGATAATTTTTTTGAAAACAAGAGTGTTCAGTGCAAAAAAAGCAGTTTCAAGACCCGGGAAACCGGATGGTGGATTAACAGAATTTTTTTCTTCCTGCAAATGTGGTGCGTGATCCGTGCCAATACAATCAATTAAGCCATTTTTTAATGCATTTTGCAGTGCTGTCATTTCCTCTTTATGACGAATCGGCGGATTTACTTTTGCAAACGAAGAAGATTTTATCGATTCCAGATTCAGCGTAAGATGATGAGGCGTTGCTTCCAGATAGATATTAAAACCTTCAGTGCGCATTTTTAATGCTTCTTTTAACCCTGCTTCAGATGATAAATGGCAGATATAAATTTTTGCTGTACTTTTATATTTTTCAGCAGCTTTTCTTATTTTACGGATTGCTTCAGTTTCTGCCTCTACCGGACGGTTGGCTTCATGTTCTTTTAATGTTGTAAATGCTGCATTTTTTAATAATGAATTTTCTTCACAATGAAACAACACTGGCAAATCTGTTGCAAATGCTTTTTCTACAGTTATTGTATTTTCAACAAGCAGTGAACCGGTTGACGCACCTAAAAATACTTTTATTCCGTAAATCGGTATTTCTGACTTTCTGCACTGGCTGATAATTTCGTCCAACATATCGCAGTTGTTTTCAGTAAGTCCTAAATAAAAGCCAAAGTTTACACAACTGTCTTTTTTGGCAATTTCAGTTTTCATTTGCAGCACATCAAAATTTGTCGCAGGTGGCGTATTGTTCGGCATGTCAATTACATAAGTAAAACCTCCGGCTAATGCAGCACGGCTTCCTGTTTTCCAATCTTCTTTAATTTCTGCTCCGGGTGTGCGAAAATGTACATGAGGGTCAATAAAACCGTAGGAAACATAAGCATTTTTTCCGTCAAAAACAGCGGTTTCCGTGTCCGGTGTAATGTCCGGTGAGATTTCTGCAATTTTTTCATTATCAATCAGTATTTTTGTATCAACAAATTCTCCATTAATAAATGCTTTTATATTGGTAAGCAAAGTTTTCATCGAAACTCCTAAAATGAATGAATTACGCCATGTGAATCTCGGTGATATTTTCCGAATTCATGTGATTTTTTTAGTACATCGTAATCAAAAACTGGTCCGTCGGCGCAAACTCGCAATCCAATGTCGTCAAGTACGCATGAACCGCATAATCCTATTCCGCATTTCATATAGCGTTCCATTGAAATTCTTATTCTTATATCAGGCTGCAATCTGCGCATTTGCTCGGATGCAATTATCATCATTTTTTCTGGTCCGCATAAATATGCACTGTCAAATTTTTGGTTGGAGAAAATTTCGTCTAAATCTTTTGTCACAAAACCGTGATTTTCACCTGAATTATCATCAGTATAAAATCTGGATTCAAAATTTTCCGTTTTATGCGGCAAATCTTGTGCAAATGCAGATAAAACAGCCGTTCTTGCTCCAAACAATGCGGTTGTTTTAACATTTTTGCTAAGTGAATATTTTGCAAGATTGTAAACCGGGGCAATTCCTACTCCGCCACCGATAACTATTATATTTTTGTCGTTTTCAGACAATTCAAAATCGTTACCAAGCGGTCCTGTTAGTCCGATGTAAGTACCGATTTTTGCATTTTCAACAATATCAGCCGTTACGTTGCCGCGCTTTAAAATAGTAAAACCGATAATTTTCCCGTCAAAGTGAGAAACTGAAATTGGTTTTTGCCCGAGTTTTGTTCGCAGCATGTAAAATTGTCCGGGGCGAACATTTACATTGTTTTTTTTAATATCATCTTCAATGTTAAAAAAGAAAGTTTTTTGCTGATTTGCTGTTCCGAAATCTTCTATTTTCAGAATTGGATATGTTTTTTCAATAAGTTGCTTATTCATAACTATTTCTCCTATAATTTGTGAGCTGCTCCGACTAAATCGTCGTAACTCATTTTTTTATCAGATAAATAAGCGTCAATTCCGTCGTTAATTTTTTTGAATATATCTTTTCCTTCGATGATAATTCCTGTACCTACTCCATAAATTCTTGCTCCTGCGGCAATTATTTGAATTGCGTCTTCGGCGGCTGTGATTCCGCCCATTCCTAAAATAGGTATGCTGACGCTTTTGTAAATGTCGTATATGCAGCGAATCGCAATAGGTAAAATCGCTGGTCCGCTTACACCGCCACATTTATTGCTTAACTTAGGCTGATAAGTGTGAATGTCAATGAGCATTCCGGGACCTACAGTATTAATTG
>JBNMHA010000156.1:0-4317 GCA_050872545.1 Spirochaetales bacterium
AAAGATAAAAAATATTTCTGTCTTTTTCGTCGATTGCCATTTCCCAGTCCCATTGGTCAACGTAAATCGAATGAACGTTGTCGATTGTGTCATCCGGACGAATGGCATTCATGTCGGTGTAAATTCCAAAACCCGGAGCAAAAGCCATTTCCGTAACTTTTACACGCTTCCACTTTGCAAGCGACTGAACGATTTCCATTTTTGTCCCGTTCATATTTCCCACAGAAAATGAAACCGGTTTTTCAACGCCGTTTAAGTCATCGTTTAAACCGCTTCCAGCACGAACAAAAAGAGGAGCTGTAACGCGAGTAAGGTTCAGTTCTGTTGACAAAGTAAGCTGAAAAAAATCTTTTATAGCAACAATTGCATGTTCTGTTTCTTTAACATTTAAAATTGATTTATATTCCGACATTTTATTCCTCGACGCATTTTATTAAAAAGATTGAATAAATTAAAGCAGGCATAAAAAAACATCTGATGTTGTATCAGATGTTTTTAGCTGTTGCTTGGGACAGATGGGACTCGAACCCACAACCGGAAAACCGGACTAGCACCTCAAGCTAGCGTGTCTACCAATTCCACCACCATCCCATTGGTTTTAGAAATCGGTCGCAGTATAAAAAATTACAGTGCAAACTGTCAAGTAAAAAATTAAATGTGACGCTCTTCCATTGGTATATAGTGAGCTTCTTCCGCACCTATATAAAGCTGGCGCGGTCGCCCTATTCTTGAATTATCATCACGCATTTCCTTCCACTGCGCAATCCAGCCGGGCATTCTGCCTATAGCAAACATTACGGTAAACATATTTGTAGGAATTCCCAAAAGCCTGTACACAAGCCCGCTGTAGAAGTCTACATTCGGATAAAGCCGACGTTCCACAAAATAATCATCACGCAGAATTCGCTCTTCCAGTTCAAGTGCTATTTCCAGCAGCGGATCAAGTTTTTTGTTTTTAACCAGTTTTTTCATGCAGATATTGCGGATGATAGCAGCTCGCGGGTCGTAAGTTTTGTACACACGGTGTCCCACGCCCATAAGTCTGAACGATTCATTCTTTGATTTTGCTTTTTCTAATATTTCTGTCACAGGAATTTTTTCTCGGTGAATCCAGTGCAGCATTTCGATAACCTTTTGGTTTGCGCCTCCGTGAAGCGGTCCCCACAATGCGCATATTCCGGCACATATTGAAGCATACAGATTTACGCGGCTGCTTCCTACAAGTTTTACTGTTGAAGTAGAACAATTTTGTTCATGGTCTGCATGAAGAATTAGAAGTACATTTAATAATTTTACGTACTCTTCGTCTATTTCATAAGGTTTTACCGGACTGGCAAACATCATATTAAGAAAATTTGCACAGTATCTTAAATCTGGACGAGGATAAACGAAAGGTTCACCTTTGAATTTTTTGTATGAAAAAGCTGCGATTGTGCGGATTGTGGAAATCAATCTGGCAATTGTAATATCAAGCGATTCATTCTGCGTAAATTGCCCTTCAAGGTCGAATACATCCTGATAAAAAATGGATAGACTGTTAATCATCATTGACAATGTAGCCATAGGATGTGCCTGCTGAGGGATATTGTGGAAAAAGTGAATCATGTCCTCATGCAGCAGAGAATATTCATTTAAATAGTTTGAAAAAACAGACAACTCGCTTTTTGTCGGAAGATGTCCGTATATTAAAAGATAAGCGGTTTCTACAAATGTAGAGTGATTTGCAAGTTCTTCGATAGGAATTCCGCGGTACCGCAAAATTCCCTGTTGCCCGTCAACAAACGAAATCGCACTTTTATAAGCACTTGTATTTTGGTAGCCGGGGTCGTAAGTAACCAATCCTGTTTGAGCCCTTAAATTGCTTATATCAAGACCGGGATTTCCGCCGCTGCCTTTAATTATTTCCAGCTTGTGTATTTGTCCGTCGTAATGCAGTTCTGCACTTGTGTCTGTCATGACAAACCTCCTTAAAGTTATCCAAAATGCAATTCCTACTTTTTGGGGGTAAATTTAATTTTGAAAGTATTTGTTTTGAACTTTATTAAAGTCAGTTCTGTAATTTATAAAAAACGGTGATTTTAAAATTTCTATACTTAATCATTATATCAGGTAAATTGTCAAGAAAACTTGACATATATACAAAAATAAAGTTCATATCTACTGTTATAAAAGTTGAAAATAAATGTTTGAAATTGCTTTATTTGCAATCAAAAACCTGTTATTTACTATTGCTTATTTTTGTATATATGATGCAGTGCAAATGCCTACAAAAGATTTTGTCTGCTTTTAGTTGATGTAACTATTTCAGCAGGCAAATATTTAAAATTGTCGAAGGAAATTTAAATGAATATATCTCAAAGAAATACAGAAAAACAAGTAGCTGAAGACGCTTCATTTATAGATAAGTTACTGGAATTTTTTACCGGGAAAAATAATGAGGAACGTCTTAAAGAAAAACAGCTTAAAAGCATTGCCCATAATTTGTCGCAGAACTCAAAATTTTTCAACGTACGTAAAATGGTTATTCAGCCGACTTTTTCTTCACTGGTTTACAGTGTGTTCCGCAATTCTCAGCAAATAGCAAAATATTTTGACCTAAAGAACCGCCGTTCATCAATAAAGGATTTTTTGATTGATTCAATGCTTGATAAAAAAGCAAAAGATTTAAAAGATGAATTGGAATCCGATAAAATAATAGACTACGTCAGGACATCACAGGATCCGGCTAAAGCAATTGCGGTGGTTCAAAAGCGACTGAAGTTATTTATATCGTATTTTGATAATAAAAGAGCGGCAGAAATTAATCATACTTACAATCAAATCTGCAATTTGTCATCTCTTATCTGTTACGAATGGTACTTTTTTATTCGCAAATTCGATTCTTCAATCAGCGAATCAAACCTCACTTATTCGCCGTCTTTTTCGGCTTTGGAAGGGAAATATGTCAGCGAAGATTTAATTGCGATAAATGACGAGCTTAATGGAATAAATTTAAATGATGATTTTCAAAACGTTTTTCATTACTTGGAAGAAGTGTCTCATGACAAGGGAATTTGTTCGTGTCTGAAAAAAATAATTGATAACTTTAAGAAGCTTAAAAGCAATGACAGCTTGACAAAAATGATTTGCCTGATTACCGAAGATCCATATTTTAAGCCGAAATCATTCTCAACGAATGAGAAAATCATCACGGATTACCTTAAAAAAGTGCAAGATCTTACAAAGCAAACGTTGAAAGAAGTTGTTGCTATTTTGAATCGTGACAAAGTAAATGATTTAGTTTCCCAAATTTTTAATACGACAATTATTTCACGCATGAAAAATTATTCATTGAAGTTGTCGGATTTTCTTGTAAGCAAAGGCGTTCCGTCGACTCTTGATTACGTAGATCCGCTGAATTATATAAGTGCGTTTCTTACAGATATTTGTATGGATGAAATAAAAGACAGAATTGATGTTCTTGTAATTAAAGGTGAATGGAAAACGGCAGAAACTTCACGTGAATTTGTAGCAGTTTTGGATGATATTACTAAAATGGTGAAAAAAGTTGCCGATTTTGATGTTCGCTGCGGTGAAGAAGGAGCTTACGGAAAAGAGCTGCGCCGCCATTCTGTCGTGGTAAAAGATGTTTCTTCAAAGGCTTCTGTAAGACGAACGGTTGATGAAATTAACAACGAAGCACTGGAAATTATTAATGAAACAATTGCGCTTTGTGTTGAAATCGGTAAAGCAATGAAAACACTTATTGAAGATTACAATCTGACAGTTCCTGTGTTAATCGTTAATTTTAAGAAGATTAAATGGACTTTTAATGATGATTTTAACACCGATATGGTGATGGTTTATAAAAAAGTAGCGAATATGGTTAATGTATTAAAACGTTATACCAAAAAGAAATAGAGGTTTTATGGAAGTTTTTTCTTATACATCCGGCGAAGGAATGTCGGCAGAATGTTTTGATAAAAAGGGCAATTTTGTCGGAGCACCTAAAAAAGGTGACGGAATTATACGTGTGCGCCTTGAAAAAAGCGGACGAGGCGGCAAAACTGTTACTGTTGCTCAAGGTTTTGATTCAACTGATAACGCACAGGAATTGTGCAGTGAACTGAAAAAGAAAGTCGGATGCGGTGGCAGTGTGAAAAACGGCTGCATTGAAATACAAGGCGATAAACGAGAACTTACAGTTCAGTTTCTGAAAGGCAAAGGCTTCAAAGTAAAATAGTCGCAGAAGAAAGATTATAGTATTAATTATGAGAATAATATTTTCAGTGTACCGCCAAAAGTTGGAGACATTTTTTGGAGATACACTTTTTTTAT
>JBNMHA010000157.1:0-4291 GCA_050872545.1 Spirochaetales bacterium
GGCGACAATATGCAATAGGCTTGAACGAATGTGAAAGCATGGGACTTAAGTCTCAGCTTGAGAACCTAGCCTTATAGGCTAAGTGCAAACCACCCGTTTGACGGGTGGTTTGTGATTTATATTAGAAGCAGGTCATTTAATAATGAAAGAAAACGTAAACATTAAGCAAATTCTAATTGTAGGCAGCGGTGAAGACTTTAAGCCGGAAAAAATTAAAGCAGCGGCTGTGGATTCTCAACTTATAATTGCCGGAGACGGCGGTGCGAATATTTTAGCAGCGGCAGGAATTTTCCCTGATATTCTGATGGGCGATATGGACAGCATATCGGCGGAGATTTTAGATAAAATCAGCGACAAATGTGAAATTTTTAAATACCCTAGAGAAAAAGACCCCAGTGATTCGCAAGTGTGTTTGGAAAAAGCGTTGGAATACAAACCGCAGAAAGTAATTTTTGCAGCCGCTACAGGTACATACATAGATCATTCTATTGCTAATTTGGTTAATTTGTTTCAGGCACAGCGTAGCGGTACGGAAGTTGAAATAATGACATCAAACAGCCGCATATTCGTTATAACGCCTGATAAACCGGCAAAAATGACCGGAAAGAACGGACGGCGTTTTTCATTTTTTCCGATTGAGCCGATAACAGGACTTGTGATGAACGGTTTTTATTATCATTTTTCAAGCAACAGCCTGCGCAGTTGGGAATACAGTTTAAGCAACGTAATTAATGAAGATAATGCTTTGCTGGCATTTGAGTCGGGAAAAGGAATCGGAATATTATTTGATGAAAATTTTTCGTAGATATTTTTACTTTGCAAGAATTTTTATGCGCTTCTTGAGTAATTTTCTTTCCGGGCTTTTGGTGCTGAAAGCAGTGCTTTTGTTTTTTTATGTGATCGGCGGTGTGAATGATTTTACCGACAGTTCAATGGAACTGATTCTGCGCTGCAATATTCTTGTGGATTCGCTTGTTTTTTTGTCGTCACTTTTTACGATTATAAGAATTTTCCGGTTGACACATCATTTACATATAAAACTTTTCAAGTTTATTTTTATATTTATGGGATTGCTGCTTAGTCCTATTTTCATGTTTATTGAAAATATTTTGCTTGTATTTTTGACAGAATAAAATTTTTTTTTACATTTTTCCGTTACAGATTCTTAATTTTGGCATAGGTCTTGCTCCCCCCCCCATGCGATATGGAGGTGCCTAAATGAAGAAAATTAATCTAATCCTTGTTGCTTTGTTAGCAATATTTTTCGGCTGTACAACCGAAATCGACAACACAGGTGGCAATGACAGTAATGAAACAAAAAAGTATTCTTACACAGTAAGTATTGATAATGCTTCCGAATTTTCCGGATGCACTTTTGAATACAAATTTTACCTCGACGGCAATTTGGCTGATACAAAGAAAACGCCAGATTCAAGCGTGATTTTTACAACTGAAAAATTAGGTGAAGTAAAAGTTGATGTTGCTGCATTAGACAATGCCGGCAATGTAAGAGGCGAGAGACTCGGCAAAATTTGTTTAGCAAATACAAACACAGGTTTTATACTTTCTAAAAAATCCGGTGCGGATGAAGATGCGTCACTGGAATCAATAGAAGTTTTAGCTGATAATTCAAATCTTTACGTGAAAGAAAAAATTCAACTGACTGTAAAAGCGAAATTTTCTGACGGAACAGAAAAAGATGTTACATCTTCTGCGGTTTTCAATGCGGCAGATACAACAATTTTATCCGTAAGTTCTTCCGGAGAAGTGCAGGGACTTAAAAAAGGAACATGCACAGTGACAGTTTCTTACACGGAAAACGGAACAACTAAAGAAAATTCTATTGATTTTGAAATATTCAATGAGGATGAAGAAAAACCTGAAAAAGTTTTGCAAAGTATAACTTTATCTACCGGCAGCGTTAATTTAACAGTCGGTGACACATTTAAATTGGGTGTTACTGCTTCTTATTCAGGCAGCAGCGATGCTGATATTACCGCAAAAGCTAAATATTTAAGCAGTAATCCAAGCGTTGCGGCTGTAAGTGGTGGCGTTATCACGGCAATGGGCAGCGGAAATGCTGAAATTACTGTAAGTTATACAGAAAACGGCGTGACAAAATCAGCAACTTGTTCGGTTGCAGTGAAAGTTCTTTTTTCGATTGCGTTTGATGAATCTGCGAAAATAATTCATTTGGGAAGTGAAGCCGAAATTATTCTTAACGCAATATATTCGGATGAAAGCAGCGTTAAAGTGCCGGTAAAAGATGCCGTTTTCAAAAGTGATAATGATTCAATTGTAAGCATTTCACCGGATAACAGTGTTTTTGAGGCTAAAGCAGTAGGTACTGCAAAAATTACGGCGCAATTCAAAGGTAAAACTGCTGAAATTACAATTTCTGTTACAAATGATGTCGTTTTGAGTCTGGATATTACCGGAACAAAAACAACTTATACATTAAAAGCGACAGCTTTATATTCAGATGGAACAACGAAAGATGTTACTTCATCGGCAACATTTACAATTGATGATGAAAGTATTGCTTCTGTTTCCGGTTCGACTCTGACAGCCAAAGCTAACGGAAAAGTAGTTGTTACTGTTGTATATGAAGGAAAGAGGAGCTCAAAAGAGTTGGAAGTATTGGTTGATACAGTTCCGGTGCTTAGCAGCATTGCTGTTAAGCTTTCTGCTTCATCAATTGAAGTCGGAGAAACTACCGAAGTGAAAGTAACAGCTACATATTCGGACGGAACAACAAAAGATGTAACGACTGAAGCAACACTTTCATGTGACGGAACTGCGGCGACTTTAAGCGGACAAATTATTAACGGTGTTTCAGCTGGAAAAGCTGTTATTAAAGCTGAATTTAACGGGAAAACAGCGTCAACTTCCGTTACTGTAATCAACGGTTACCGCGTGCATTTTTACGGCGCAAATTGGAGCACTTACAAAATCTACTATTATAATAGCCCGACTCAAGCTGTTTCTACTTGGAATGAAATGCCATCAATGAGTGCGGAGTCTGACGGATATTACTACGATTTGACTGAATCTTGGGTTACTGCCGGAACAACTATGGTGATTTTCTACGGTGGAAGCAACGATAACCGTTACCCGGCAGACGGGGAAGATGGTGTTGTGATTCCAGCCGGAGTAAAAGAGGCCTGGTTCAATTTTGAGACAAAAACTTTTGAAACTTCAAATCCGTTCAGCACAGAACCTGTTGTTTCTGTCAGTCCGGCCGGAAACGCGTCGTTCAGCGGCGCGAGCCAGTCTGTAACCGTTACTGCAAAAAACTGCGCTTCCGCAAAATACACAACAGACGGAAGCGACCCGAAAACTTCCGCAACGGCAGTTTCATTTGTTTCAAGCAAAAGTTTTACGGTTGGAGAAGGAATTTCTGTCGGTTCAGCTGTAACCGTAAAAGTTTGGGGAACAGATGGAACGGCAGAAGTTTCTGCAAACTCTGTCTACACAAAGATTGAAAAGCCTTCAACTCCAAACCGGCTTGGCGCATATTACACAAGCAGCGCGACTTCTTTCAGTATATGGTCGCCGGATTCAGTCAATGTAACGCTCACGGTAAAACCGGTCGGCGGAGCAGAACAGACTTACACTTGCGAAAAAGGCTTTAAGGTTGACGGCGATTATCCTGACGCTGCGAATATTTACGGCGTAACAGTTCCGGGCGACCTGCACCTTGCGGAATACCAGTTCAAAATCGACGGCGTGGCTGTCCGTGACCCTTACGGCAAGATGATTAAGTATGACGGAAACCAGCAGAAATCGAACAAAATTGCTGATGGAACTGAAAACGGCTTCGCATACACTTCTTATGCAGGTCCTAGCGTGAATATTGTTGTTGATATGGACAAAACTGAACCGGCTGGCGGCTGGGCTGCGCGGCCGACTTTGGAAAACCGTTGCGATGCGATTGTCTACGAAGTTCATGTTGGCGACTTTTCTTCTGATTCAAGTTGGGGCGGTTCGAGTATAAATGCAGGAAAGTTTCCGGGCATGGTGGAAAGCGGCACTTCTTACAGCGGAGTTACAACTGGACTTGACCATTTGAAGGAGCTTGGCGTTACTCACGTTCAGCTTTTGCCGATGTACGATTTTGCCACAAAATACAATACTAGTTTAAATGACATTTACAACTGGGGCTATGACCCGGTAAATTACAATGTGCCGGAAGACAGGTATTCAACTTGCCCGGACGATTATGTTGAACGAATCCGCGAGGTAAAGGAAATGATTAACGAGTTCCACAAGAACGGAATCCGCGTAATCA
>JBNMHA010000158.1:0-4047 GCA_050872545.1 Spirochaetales bacterium
GAAATGAATAAACTTTTAATGCTTTCTATTTTAGTTTTGGCTTTTGAACGTGGTATCAAGGTCAAATCCGGTTTTTTGATGAATTTTTCTTCATTAATTATCATTATTTCATCATTAATTATTGTGGCTGAAATAATAATTGAATACTACGTAAATATTGATAAAGAAAAATTGAAATTAACATTTACTGCAATGGAACTTATTATTGCTGTTTGTCTGCTGGTTTATGCGTTTTTATCTTTTCTAAAAATCGGAGCTTCAATAATTTATTAAACTAATAATAGTTTTGAATCAAAGAAGCTTCGATTTTCTACTGTTTCGCACTGCTTTTTGTAATAAGCGGTGGATCCTGACTTATATCAATAGTGAAGGTTTCGAGAATTGTCGTCGCACTTGTATTTTGCACAGTTCCAAAATAAATATTGTCAATTGCAAAGTCATTGCCTTCATCAACAGTAGTATAATTAATGATGTAAATGTGGTACCAATCAAGATTTTTTGACGGTGTGTATGTAGAAGTATATTCTTTCCATTGTCCTAGTTCTTCGGGTACCGTAAATTCGAGCAAAGTATTATTTGGATTTTCAGAATTTTCTATAACAAATTTCAGTTTTGCCAGACTGTCTTTTCCGTGTTTTGCGTATTCCTTGTCAATATTCGCAGCCCAACAGCTGAATTGATATTCAATTCCGCCTTTCAATTTCAGATTTCTTGCAGTCCATACTCTTGCACTTGAACTGTTACCTCCGTCACATACAAGAAGGCGGTTGCCTTCCTTTGCAACTAAATCTGCAAAGTAAAGCGGTTTTACTTTATTTGCATTTGTAGCAGTTGTTACACTGCCAGTAGGCATATTGGCACCGGCATTGTTTATGTTCATATATTCATAGTTAATTGTATCACCGAGTTTATTTTTTTCACTGCGTATTGGATTATTCGGTTCAAATTCAAAACTTCCGGCAGTAAGAAGATTGCCCGTATCATAAAGTCCGCCCGGATTTGTTATGCGACATTGGAATGTTGAATTCTCAGTTATTTCAATTTGCAGATCTCTTGTCGTTTCGCCGTTTGGCAGCCAACTGTAACTTGCACCTTCTGTAGCTGTAAGAATGAGCGTATATTTAGGTTTTACAACTACGCAGCAGCTTGCATAATAGGTAGAATCATCATTTTCAAGCTTTATTTCAATGTTAATATTGACTGTTCCGGCTTTTATTCCGGTAATGTCGGCAGCTGCACTGTTTGCAGAAAACGATTCATTTGATAATGAAGCAAGTTTATCATTGCTTACAGTCCATTTTACACTTGCTATATTTCCTTTGGTTGTGGTGCATGTTAATTCAAGCGAAGTCGTCTCTTTCATAAAAATTTCAGCGTCATTGATTGTGAATGCAGGATCTCCGGTTACATATACGCGGCATGTTCCTTTTACTCCGTTTGATGCAGTAGCTGTAATTGTGGCGTATTGTGATTTGTCGGCGTATCGTCTTATTCCGGTAATTTTTCCGCTTTGGTCGACAGTCACGTATTCCGGGTCGTTTGATGACCAAGTTAATGATTTATCCGCTGCGTCATTCGGTAAAATTGTCGGAACAAGTTGTAATGTGTCGCCGATGTCGATTGTTGTGTTGTTTAATGTAATACTTTCTATTTCTGGAAGCTTGTCGTCTGTAGGTAGGAAAGGGTTGTTCATGGAGCAGCCGGCAAAAATCAGGATTGATATAATTAATGAAAAAACTTTTTTAAGCATAACAAACTCCTTGCAGCAGTGAAGTATATTTTTGTTGTAAAATTAGCAAATATTATTCCATGCAGTACAGAACATCATTGTACTTAAAAGATATTTTGTAGGATACCAAACAAGGTCTTGCGATGTTCTGCAAGGGACAGACCTTAATTCAAAATTGGAATACAAACAGAAAATATACTTGGGGATAGACCTTAATTCTAAAGTAGAATATAGGTCTGACACCATACAGAGTTAGCGAAGTGCGGATAGTCCGACAGCCGAAAGCATTGTTTTATTGTGAGTTGGCAAAAAAATATACTTAAATAATACTGTTTCGACCTGGTAGTTTTGGCTGTCTCAACCAATCAGTGTGAAAAAACCTAATCTTTTCCGTATATTTTCTTATGATCGCCGATGTCAATCGGGATTATCTGGTCATCTTCTATTTGAAAATCAATTGAAATCCTATATTGCAGATTTATTGAAATTGAATATAAGTCTGAAAATTTGTGCAATCTAAGCGAAGGGTGATAGATATTTTGCTCCATAAGCAGAAGCGTTTTTTCGTAGATATTTTTCAAATCTGGATGTTTTTTTAGGAACTTTTTTGCTCGGACTTCATAAGAATCTGTGAAGATTATCTTAAATATCTGAAATCCTGTTTATATGAGCGGCAACACCGTCCGTATGGACTTTTCCGCTGGCAATATCAGCTTTTGATTCAAGAATTGCTGCCTCAAGTTCCATTTCGCGCATACGGTTGTAATCGGAAAGTTTTAGGACAATGTATTTTTCTTTGCCGCGGACTGTGATTATAGCACAGTCATTTTCGTCAACAACGGATTCAAGATAAGAAACACCTTTTGTTTTCAAGTCGTTTGCGGTAACTGTCATTTCCATATTAACTCCTCGTACTATGGAGAATACTATTAAGAATGCGGTTTAGCAAGCGAAGTTTCTGACGTTTGCTAGTTAAAAAAATATCTTCTTTTTGTTAGTTGACGCTAACTTTTTGTTATGGTATATTCATTTTTGTTAAAGAATCGTTATCACTGATAACTGATTTCAGGAAAAACCGCTTATGCCAAAAGACAAATCTGAAACACACGGGAATATTCTAAAAGCCGCGCGCGCTGAATTCTTGAAAAACGGATTTGAGAACGCTTCAATCCGCGAGATCGCACGACAGGCGGGCGTCACTTCGGCTGCGCTTTACCGGCACTGTACGGACAAGGAGGAGCTGTTCTCGCAGCTGGTCGAGCCTTCTCTTTGCGAGTTCAGACGGTGGCGCAAAAATCACATCGCCACAAAATATGCGCAGATTGAAAAGAAAGTTTCCGCCGCCGAACTTATGAAAAACAATGGCATAGACATGATCCGCGAAATTATTTATCCGCGCCGCGAGGATTTCAAACTGATTCTTACAAAGTCGGAAGGCACGCGCTACGAAAATTTTCTGCACGACATGGTGAACGAGGACCAGAAGGAAATGCTGAAGGTTCTGGATTTTCTGAAGTCGCGCGGAAACAAGGTGGTGGAGACGAGCGAAAAGGAAAATGCACACGATTCTGAGCGTAGCATACACGGCAATGCTCGAGCCGGTCATCCACGACTACACGCAGGCGGAAACCGAGCACTGTTTGGCTGTTATTGAAGAATTTTTTATGCCCGGCTGGCAGAAACTCATGGGATTTTAGAAAGAGGCTTCCAGTATTTTTTTCGCTTATCAGATTCGAAGTTATAGTATTTATCGGAATGACATTTGGGCATCACATAAAATGTGTTTTGCAATGTTGCAAATTTATTAGTTTTGATCTAATTTTCGTATTTTTTCTTTTATTGTATTCAATGCTTTATATACTTCTTTGTCTAAAATGGTATCAATTTTTGATATATCCGTGTCATCAAATGATTTTTCATCTGGCGTATAAAATAAAGCAGAAATAGAAACATTCAATACTGTTGAAAGTTTTTCTATCAGTTCAGCTGAGGCAAAGACTTTTCCTGTTTCCATAGTACTTAAATGCTTTACTGAGATATTTAATTTTTCGGCTAATTGTTCTTGTGATAAATCTCGCAACTTTCTATATGAATGAAGATTAGTACCAAATATTTGCTTTAAACTCATTTTTTAATAATAGAATAAATATAAAACAATCCAATAACGTAAAAGGTAAAACAGTATTTTGTACTTAACTTATTATGTTGGGGCTGTCCAAGAAGAAACGGGCAGCCCTAATTATTTTAAATTTACAAGAGAATTCAAATCTGCTAAAATTTAAATATGAGCAGAGGCGTAAGCGATAAAATCACATACA
>JBNMHA010000159.1:0-4014 GCA_050872545.1 Spirochaetales bacterium
GCACAAGATGCAACGTTTCCTAAGCAACGATTAGTGCGAATGCACTAATGAAGTATTTTCGTAAGAAAATACCGAGACGTAAGTCAAGTTGCACAAGGTACAACGGTTACATTATATGTCATTGTCGGACTTGATCCGACAATCTCCTGTAAACACAAGGAACAGACCTCGATTCTAAAATAGAATACAGGTCTGTCCCCTAACTTCTAATTAAAAATGTTTCCGCCATTAGCAAATGCCAGCAAGAGGAGACAGAAGCCGGTATCTGCAAATAAGCGAAATCAAGTTAATATATAACTAAATTCTTGACAGTTTTTTTTTTTTTTTACAACTTCTTTGATTATTTCTATTAACAACCTGTTTTTACAGGCTGCAAAAAAAATTTTATTTGCTTGCATTCACTACCGGAATTTTCCTCACAGAAAATCCTAACGTTCATGCAAATAATTATTTTTTTCGCCTGCTTTACAGGCTGCAAAAAAAATTAGAGGAGGATAAAAATGAGTTCTAAAATTGATGATGACCAAAAATATTTATACGAAAAAGCCATAGAAGGCAGAAAATTCCATATGGAATGCTTTAATCACTGGATGAACATGTACGCCATTATAAACGGCGCATTGTTTGCCGGATTGTACTCTGTCAAAGATTCTACAGCTTACAGCCTTTCGATACTGGTGCTGGGATGTATGGCTGGATGGTTCTGGTTCTTTTCTGTATGTGGCTTCTATCGATGGATTATCTCTTGGATCAGAGTCGTTTCGCATTATGAAGAGAAACTGCTATCTCAAGAACCGCCTAAAGACAATTGTCTTGTTTACAAGATATTCGATGAAAACAATGAAAACAAAGAAAATGAAGAAAATAAAACAAAAAAGATAGAATGGTTATATCCATTTTCTACGCAAAAGATTACACGTGCATTTACATTCGGCGTTGCTATGGTATGGACTATACTGCTGGCGTACAAATTATCAAGCAGCAACGGATTTTGGGAAAAACTAATTGCTAATATAACGAATCCTACATTCAAGATTGTATTTGGAATTATCATCGGTATCGTATTTGTAATAGCTGTAATATTACCAATTATTGAAACCGTATTAAAAAAAATATGGGAAGTAATAAAGCAACCTCTGCAAGCATTAAAAAAAATGAGGGAAGTAATAAAACAACCTTTGCAAGCATTAAAAAAAATATTGTCAACAATATTATCAATAATATTATTCCCTATAAAACTAATACTGCTCCGGGAAGATTTATCGAAAACCCATGAGTCATTTGCAAAAACAAAAACAACAAATAAAAAGAAATAAACAGATTCTAAAATCAGCTGTCGGTAAAAAAAATTCAAAAATATTTTTCACTCTATCGAGATTTGATAGGGCGATATGCTAGAGTACATCTATTTCAACAAAAAGGAGATTAATTTATGACAAATTATCACTTACCAAAACGCCTATTTTTAATTCTGCTTGCGGTACTGTGCATGACCGCCTGCTCTACCACAACCGAAAACGGTACTGATACCGAAAAAAATGTGAACAACAACGGGAATCAAGGAAGTGGCAGCGGCGGACAAACTGCCATTTACACCGTAGAATATTATCAAGAAGATTTAAACGGCGATTACGTGCTTTACACAACCGAAAGGCTATCCGGAACTATAGGTTCTCAAACATCTGTCCGGGAAAAAACATTCGAAGGCTTTAAAGTGCTGCCGTTTAGCCAAGGTGTAATCACTGCCGACGGAAATACGGTCGTAAAAATCAGCTACTCCAGAAAAGACATCACAATAACACTTGACCTTAACGGCGGATATTTTGAATCGGACAATATTCCGCTGACATTTAGCGGAAAGTACGGAGCCGATACAAATATTCCGACACCGGTAAGAAACGATAATTACACATTTGACTGCTGGAACTGCAACGGAAAAAATTATGCAAACCTTTCAACATTCCCTGCTGTAAGCGGAACGTACACTGTACGTTGGACAGAACAGGAAGAACCACCGAAAGAAATCACAATCACGTTCGACCCAAACGGCGGAAGCGGAACTATGGAACCGATGAAAGTTTTATCCGGTCAATGGTATGAGTCGCCAGAATGCACATTTACTCCGCCGAAAGAAAATTACGGTCTCAGAAAATGGAACACAAAAGCTGACGGAACCGGTAACTCATATTGGTATAATAGTGAAAGAAGCGAGTCTTTTTCGGCAGACATAACTTTGTATGCTATATGGGCAGAAGTCAAAATAAGATTTGATGGAAGACAGTATGATTATGGCAATATTTCTACGAAATACACTGAAAATACAGTGATATTTAAATGCGACAAGTACAACAACCGCAATTACGATAGTTACACTTGGTACATTGACGGCAAAAAACAAAACGAAACATCAGACACATTCACTGTTGATACCTCCAAAATGAAAGCCGGGCTGTACACTGTAATGTTGAAAATTAAATACAGCGGAAAATATTATTCAGACACAACAACTTTTTCTGTAAAGAAGCAAGCAGGAGGCAAATAAAATGAAGAAATCAATAAAATTCTTAGTATTATTGGCTGCGGTATTTCTGGCAGCGTGCAGTCAAACATTTGAAAATACCGGCAACAATTCCGAAGTACAAGAAAATGCAAAATGCCGACTTGCAATAAATATAGAAGACAACACATCAAGAACTATAATGCCTGCTTTAGCGACAATGGCAGATACCATTTATTCCGCAGTACTGACGGCTAACGACAAGGAAATCAAAAGCTGGAGTGGTAAAAATGTGTACAAACAAATAAGAAATGATAAGTCAATCTTCATTGCTCCGGGAAAATATACATTCATGCTTACAGTAAAGAACGAAGCAGGAAATATAATTGCGATAAGTAAAGATGAAGATGCTATTCACGCAAATGAAGAAGACTACGACTACAACCATATAATATTTAATTTAGAATATTTTGCCGAAGGGATCGGAAGTTTTGAAGTAACACTTAAATGGGAATCCGAATATATAAAAACAGTAAAAACAAAACTGTATGACTGCGAAACAGACAACGAATTAACTGAATACAAAACCACATTTGAAGCAGATTCGGAAAAATGTGCCGTATACACGAAAGACAACGTACCTGCCGGACAGTACATACTTAAAGCCGAATTCTACGACGGCAGCGGCAAATTAATAAAAACATACACGGAAGTGCTTCATATAGGAACAAACATAAAAACAAGGGCAATTAGATTTATTACAAACTCCAGTACAAACCATACAATTGACTATTTCCTTAACGAAAGCTGGAAAAGTGACTTTACACCTGTAACAAGCCGTAATGTAAGCGAAGAAGTCAAACTTCCGACAATTGAAAATATAAATACAACAAGTGACAGCAGCATGTATGCACTGAAATGGTATACGACACAAACATTTGAAGCCGGCAGTAGAATAACAAAAATCATGTCCGGCACCGCAAAGGATTTGAAACTGTACGGAAGAATAGAAGAATGCGCACAAACAACTGCCGACGACTTCTTATCAGTAATCAAAAAATTATCAGGAGAAGGTCCGCACAATATTACCGTTACAGGTGAATTGACAGAAACTCAACTTAAAAAAATTGCAGCATACATCAAAAATAATTCTGCAAAGAAAATAAATCTTGATTTAGGTGAAACCACCGGACTAACTAAAATCGATGAGAATGCGTTCGAAGACTGCACAAGCTTAACAAGTGTTACAATTCCGGACAGCGTTACTAAAATCGGTGAAAGTGCGTTCTACAACTGCACAAGCTTAACAAGTATAACAATTCCGGACAGCGTTACTTATATCGGTAAAAGTGCGTTCTACAACTGCACAAGCTTAACAAGCATTGCAATCCCGGACAGCGTTACTTATATCGATAATGATGCGTTCTACAACTGCACAAGCTTAACAAGTATAACAATTCCGGACAGCGTTACTTCTATCGATTGGTATGCGTTCTACAACTGCACAAGCTTAACAA
>JBNMHA010000160.1:0-3928 GCA_050872545.1 Spirochaetales bacterium
ATTCACCTCTGAATTTTGCTCCAGCTACAAGCATTGCTAAATCCAACGCAAGAATTTTCTTATCACGCAAACTCTGCGGTACATCACCTTCTACTATACGGCGTGCCAGCCCCTCGGCAATTGCGGTTTTACCTACTCCCGGTTCTCCTATCAGTACCGGATTATTCTTTGTTCTTCGTGACAAAACTTGAATAACTCTTTTAATTTCATCATCTCTGCCTATTACCGGGTCAAGCTTGTTTTTTCTGGCAAGTGCGTTCAAATCTCTTGTGTATTTTTCCAGAACTTTATACTTGCTTTCCGGGTCTTGATCGGTAACTCGCTGATTTCCCCTTATCTGCTTTAAAGCCATCAGAATATTATCCTGATTTACTCCCAAGTTAATAAGAACACGCGACAATTCTGTATCAATTTTCAATACACCAAGAATAATATGTTCAGTAGACAAATACTCGTCCTGCAGCTCATTCATCGCCTTTTCACTTTCATTCAAAAGCCTTACGCTGTCATTCGATAAGCTAGGAGAAGCATTCATCTGACCTTCTGCACGCGGCTTTAGAGATAGAAGTCTGTTTATTTCCGAAATAACTTTTTGTGCGGTAACACCGATTGCATCAAATAACGGAGCTGCCGTACCTTCTTTCTGTTCCAACATAGCAAGCAAAATATGTTCAGGATAAACTTGTGTGTGACCGTTGTTAATTGCTGTTTCAGCGGCTTTTTGAATAGCCTTTTGTGTCATTATTGTCATTTTTTCATAGTCCATAATAAACCTCCAATTTTTCATATATATTAATAGTTTTTATCATCCAACTTTGGACATAAAGTTAATTATATTTAATCAAAAAGGCAAATAAAATTTTTTAAAAAAAAATCTATTGACATGAAGAAAAGTTTTTGGTATTCTCCCCATCGTTAGCCGGAGTGATGGAATTGGTAGACGTGCTAGACTCAAAATCTTGTGAGCGTTCGCTCGTGTCGGTTCGAGTCCGACCTCCGGCAATTTAAGAAATCTGCATTAGTGCAGATTTTTTTTTGCCTATTTTTGTGCAAGATTGACAAAAATACTTATTTTTAATAGTAATAACTAACTTAACACGGAGTTTTCTATGGATGACCAACTGGAGCAATTAAACACTGTCATAACAGATAATAAAAAGGTGCAAATCTCTTCATTGGTTGTCAGCAAAGGAATTCTTCTTGTCCTCTCTCCAAATTTATTCGGAGAAACTTCTATTCTTAACGATACGCAACATCTTATCGGACGTACACCTGAATGCAATTTTATTGTTAATGATAATTTGGTAAGCAAACGTCACTGCAGCATTACCAATGAAGACGGAAAATTTTTTCTGGAAGATATTGGCTCAAGAAACGGAACATTCCTGAACGGTAAACCAATAAAGAAGAAAACAGCGTTGTTTTACGGAGATAAGATAACTATCGGCGAAACTATTATGCGTTTCTATCTGGAAGAAAAGCTTGATAGAAAATGATTAAATATAAATTTAAAGGAGATTAATTTTGGAAAGATTAAGCGGTATTTTAATTCATCCAACATCTTTTCCCGGAAAGTACGGATGCGGAGATTTAGGCGAAGGTGCTTATAAAGTGATTGATACTTTAAAGGCTGCCGGACAGAAAATTTTGCAAATTTTGCCATTGGGACCTACAGGTTTCGGTGATTCACCTTATCAGGCTTTTTCTGCATTTGCAGGAACGCCTTATATTATCAGTTTTGATAAATTGATTGAAGACGGATATTTATCGGCAGAAGATTTAAATGACTATCCGACTTTTGATCTGGCAAAAGTTGACTACGGAATGATTTATGTTGAAAATTTCAAAGTACTTCACAAGGCTTTTGATAAGTTTCAGGCAATTAATAAGGAAAAGAAAAGAAAACCTGCTGCATTTACAAAATTCTGCAAGGAAAATACTTGGCTTGAAGATTACGCGACTTTCATGGCAATAAAAGATAGCAAAAACGGCTGCAGCTGGGATTTATGGGAAGAAGAACTTCGCACAAGAAGCGGTCTTGATAAATTGTCAGCAGAAGTAAAACACGGAATAGATTTTTACAAGTTCGTGCAGTGGATTTTCTTCAAACAATGGAGCGAATTTAAAAAATACGCTAATAAGAACGGAATAAAAATTATCGGTGACGCGCCTATTTTTGTTTCTTATGACAGTTCCGATGTTTGGGCTAATCAGCATTTGTTTCATTTGTCACCGGATGGAAAACCTCAAATTGTAGCCGGAGTTCCACCTGATTATTTCTCTGCTACAGGTCAGCTTTGGGGAAATCCTCATTATAACTGGGAAGAAATGGCAAAAGACGGCTACCAATGGTGGATAGACAGAATGACAAATCTGTTGAAACTTGTAGATTGTGTACGTGTTGACCATTTCCGAGGTTTTGAAGCTTATTGGGAAGTAAAATACGGTGAACCAACAGCACAAAACGGTCATTGGGTTAAGGCTCCGGGAATGCAGTTATTTTCAAGATTTAAAGAAGTTTTCGGTGATTCTTTGGCTGAAAATATTATTGCAGAGGATTTGGGAATTATTACTAAGGAAGTTACCGAACTTCGAGATACATTTAATTTCCCCGGCATGAAAATTTTCGAATTTGCGCCTTTTGATATGAACGGAACATACACAAATGACGATGGTCAGGTTGTACCTAATTACACTGCACCTTATTTGCCGGATAATTACCCTGAAAACTGTATCGCTTATCCGGGAACACACGATAATGACGTAATCTTAGGTTGGTTCAACGATGCGGATGATAAAACTAAAGGCGATATATTGAATTATCTGCATACAGATTATGAACATCTTAATGAAGCTATTATTTCAAGATTGCTTGAATCAAAAGCAAAAACTGTTGTTTTCATGATGCAGGACGTTTTAAAATTGGGAACAGAATGCAGAATGAATAAACCCGGTACTTCAGGTTCTCATAATTGGTCTTGGCGTTTGACTTATGAATTGCTTGACAACAGCAAAGATAAATTTACTTCATTAGCAGAAGCAACGAAAAAGGCCGGCAGATAATGGCATTATTATCTCCTTCTTTATTATCTGCTGACTTTTTTAAATTAGGAAATGAAATTACGGATGCTGTTAAATGTGGTGCCGATTGGATGCACATTGATGTAATGGATTTGCACTTTGTTCCGCAATTGACTTTCGGAGCAAAGATCGTTCATGACATAAAAAAACACGGTAATTATTTCTGTGATGTTCATTTAATGGTTACTAATCCGCAGGATCATATAATTCCGTTTATAAAAGCAGGAGCTGATCTGATAAATTTCCATTATGAAGCAGCTGTTCATGCAGACAGAATGATTACTCAAATTCATGAGAATGGAAAACTTGCAGGTGTAACAATTAATCCTATGACATCAGTTGATGCAATAAAGTGGTATTTGCCCTTTGTTGATCTAGTTCTTATTATGAGTGTTAATCCCGGTTTTTCAGGTCAATCGTGTTTAGATTATACATTTGAAAAAATAGCTGTACTTAATGAACTGCGAAAAAAGAATGGCTATAATTATAAAATTGAGATTGACGGCGGAATATCCAAAACTAACGTGAATAAAGTGCTTGATTTAGGATGTGATGTAATAGTCGCCGGCTCCGGCTTTTTTGGTCAAAGCGAAGAAGGAAAAAAAGAATTTGCTTCCATAATTCATAGTAAATAATTTTAAGAACTAATGGCTGTCTGTATGACAGCCATTTTTATTTCCCCTTTAATTTATACATGATTTGATTGGCGTAATCATACGCTCAGAGCTCGATTCCACTTTGGAATTGAGCTCTGAGCACTTATGTGACAAGTCCGGTTTTTTTGGTCAAAACGAAGAAGGAAAAAAGGAACTTGCTTCTATAATTCATAGTAAATAATTTTAAGAAC
>JBNMHA010000161.1:0-3918 GCA_050872545.1 Spirochaetales bacterium
ATAAACCCGGTAATCAAGGCGATGCTTCTGGTGATGATTCATGCTGCTGCGAAAAAGTTTAAATTTAAAGTAAAAAACATCTGCATTTTGGACACACATTTCCATCTGGAGATTCAACCTGCCGCCGGAGAGAACCTCTCCGAGATTATGAAGTACATCAAGCAGCGGTTTACGCAGGGGGTGAATCGCACGTACAACCTCGAGGGAAGTGCCTGGAAGGACAGATTTCTCAGCAGAATTATCGAAGATCTTGTCGATTTGGTGCGCGTTTTTGTGTATATCGAGGAAAATCCGGTTCGTGCCGGGCTTGCGAAACGTGCAGAGGACTACCTATTTTACGAGGTTTGGGAAGATATTGGCGAGGGAAATTACTCGCTGGATTAACAGAAACAGATCTTGACTTGCTAAAAACGACTTAGCCGAAGTTCAATACATTTGAATCATTGATTTTATTCGATTGTGGTATTTTTGTGCCTAGTTTTTCTTGTAAAATACTTAAAATAGAACTGTTCAATAAATAATTTTTTCGGTGGTTGAGTGAACAAGTCAAAAACTTTAATTTTTGATTACATCGAAACTGCCATATATAGCGTAGCTAATATTTCGACCAGCTCAATAATCACCATACTTCATACTTTTTGAATAGCTTCGGCAGGCGAACTATCTGCAAATTTACTTCCAAATGCTTGTTTTTAGCTTCTTATTTTCAGTTTTCATGACTTATTTTTCCGAAATAAAACTCTTTTTACAGAAAAATACACTGATTATCTGTAGTTTTTTTTTCATAACAGCAGCTAAATTTGGAAAAAATGTTGGTTTTGTGATATACGGTGTCAGACCCTGATTCTAGTTTGGTATACAAACATAGCCAAACAAATACTGGAACAAGCTAAGGGATGGTTAATATATTATTTTAGTATACAGGTCTGACACCAGCACCAACAGACATTGCCATAGATTCCGGTGTCGAACACGAGAATTACGTGTAAAACACTAAGGGACAGACCCTAATCCCATTTTGGAATTAGGGTCTGTCCCCAATAAAAAAATATTTTTCCTCTTGACAGTTGAGTATACAATCAATTATATAGTTGATTATCAATTCAATTGAATGATTAGTCAATTAATAAAACAACATGAGGTTTATATGAAGCATGAGAATCCAAAAGGCAGCCTGACATGCGACTGTGAAGTAATCCATGAAGAATTTGTGCAGAAAGCACGAAGTGCAATGATTAAAGATTCCGCTGTATCCGAGCTTGCAAATTTCTTCAAAGTTTTCGGAGACAGAACAAGAATTAAAATTCTTCAGGCTTTAAGTGCATGTGAATTGTGCGTCTGTGACATTGCAATTGTTTTGAATATGACAAAATCTGCCGTTTCACATCAACTGCGCTTTCTGCGAGAAGTAAACTTGGTAAAAGCCAGACGTGACGGAAAAAATGTTTTTTACTCATTGGCAGATGACCATGTTCAGACAATTCTTTCGCAAGGTTTGGAACATGTTAATGAATAAGGAGATGCAATTGTGGAAATTAATAAAATTATTTCCTTAACAATTATTGCTGTATTTTATGCAGCTTACTTTATAAAGGCATTTGCTCTATCTCTGCACGGAATAAAAGTAAATCAAATGGGCTGCGGTAAAAAAAACAATTCAACAAAAACAATTGAACTGCTGCTGAAATTCGGAACATTTCTATTAGCTCCAGTACAATTGTGCGCTGTATTTTCAATACTTCCGCTGCAATTAAAAGCTTCGACAACACTTCAATATGTCGGGCTGTCAATTTCTGCTGTTGGAACAATTTGTTTCATTGTCGCTATGTTGACAATGGGAAAAAATTGGCGTGCTGGAATTGCACAAAACGATTCAACACATTTTGTACATCGGGGAATTTACCGCATAAGCAGAAATCCAGCGTTCTTAGGATTCGATTTATTTTATCTGGGAACTTTGCTTGTATCTCCGGGAATAATTCATATAGCTGCGGTTTGCTTTGTAATCACAATGTTTCATCTTCAAATATTAGAAGAAGAAAAATTTCTTGAATCAACATTTGGCAATGAATACCGCCAATACAAACAAAAAATTGGACGTTATTTTTTATTTTTTTAAATATGGAGGAAAATATGAAGAAAACTTACGAAATTAAAGATCTTGACTGTGCCATTTGTGCGCAGAAAGTCGCTGATGCGATAAACAAAATTCCGGAAATTAACAATGCTCAAATCAATTTTATGGCAAAAAAAATTACCATTGAAGCAGATAAAGAAAATTGGGATGAAGCATTGCAGAAAGCGGTAAAAGTTTGTCATGACATAGAACCTGACTGCAAAATTGTCATAGATGAACACAATCATGAATCTGAACACGAACATGAGCACTGCCATGAACATCATTCCAAAAAGCTTTTTATTATAAGAATTATTGCGGCAGTAGTGTTCGGTGCGTTGTGTTTTGCGTTTGACAATAAAAATTTGAAGCTGACTTTTGCTCTGATAGCATATTTTATAATCGGCTATGATGTCTTGTGGCAAGCAATCCGCAACATTTTCCGTGGTCAAATCTTCGATGAAAACTTTTTAATGACAATTGCAACTGTAGGTGCATTTTTCATCGGCGAATATCCTGAAGCTATAGCTGTAATGCTTTTCTACCAAATCGGTGAAGCTTTCCAAGATGCAGCAGTAGATAAAAGTAGAAAATCAATCACGAGCCTGATGGATATAAGACCGGACAAAGCAAATGTCTGTCGTAACGGCGAAATTATTTCGGTAAATCCGGAAGATGTCGCAATAGGTGAAGAAATCGTAATTCGTCCCGGTGAACGTGTTCCGCTCGACGGTGTAATTATATCGGGAAAATCTTCACTTAATACTGCCGCACTTACCGGAGAATCACTTCCGCAAGATGTACAAGAAGGAGCAAATGTAATAAGCGGATGTGTAAACATAAGTGGCGTATTGAGAGTACGTACAACTAAAGTTTTTGGTGATTCTTCTGTATCGAGAATACTTAATTTGGTAGAAAAATCATCTGAAAATAAATCTAAAAGTGAAAAATTCATTACACGCTTCGCACGTTATTATACTCCGATTGTTGTAGCTGCGGCAGTATGTCTTGCTGTTATTCCGTCACTATTTTTAGGACATTGGCAAGAATGGCTTAATCGTGCGCTTGTATTCTTAATAATTTCATGTCCGTGTGCATTGGTAATTTCGGTTCCATTGTCATTCTTTGGCGGTATAGGCGGTGCATCAAAGAAAGGCATTCTGGTAAAAGGTGCTGAGTATCTTGAAAAGTTTTCACAGTGCAAAACTTTTGTCTTTGATAAAACCGGAACTTTAACAAAAGGCAAATTTATTGTTTCACAAATAGTTTCAAAAGATTTACCCGAAGAAAAACTACTTGAACTTGCAGCTGCGGTGCAGTGGTTCAGCAGTCACCCAATTTCACAGTCAATAAAAGATAAATACGGCAAAAAAATTGAAGAAAGCAGAATCTCAAAATCAGAAGAACTTGCCGGTCACGGAGTACATGCCGTTGTCGACGGAATGGATATTTACGCCGGAAATAAACGCCTTATGGAACAAATCAAAGTTACACCGGACAATATATCACACACAGGTACAGAAGTTCATATTGCAATTGACGGCAAATATGCAGGCTACATAATTATTTCCGACGAAATCAGAGAAGATTCTGCACAAGCAATAAAAGATTTGAAGCAATTGGGAATAAAGAAAACCGTAATGCTTACCGGTGATAGATGTGAAGCCGGTGAAGCTGTTGCAAATTTTCTAAAGCTTGACGATGCATTTACGCAGCTTCTTCCCGAAAATAAAGTAGAATGCATTGAACGACTAGAAGCTGAAGGTTTGGGACCGCTTGTTTTTGTCGGTGATGGAATAAAT
>JBNMHA010000162.1:0-3888 GCA_050872545.1 Spirochaetales bacterium
CTTTTCGCCTGTTTCGTTTATCAAGTCGAATATCAAATTCATTTTTTTACCGAGTATATCAAGGTGACGCAACTGACTTGTGCCTTCTTTAATATCGTGCGTGCGGCAAAATGTGGCAAGTTTGTCTAATTCGGCATAAAGTCTTGTGTTGTGCCGATTTGTGGAAATTATTATTATAAAATTTACCGTAACGGTCAGTATCGATAAAAAAATTAACACTTCAGCACAGAACTTGCGGTTTTCGGCAATTGTCAGATCTGATGTGTATATAAAAAAGCAGCCGATTACACACAGTATAACGACCGACAAAAAATTCGACACAATTAAAAATTTTAGTTTTGATTTCTTAATCATTATCATTTTACAGCTCCGTCAATACGTTAATATCATCGTTTCTGCCTATTACCATAAGAAAATCGCCGTCATTAAGTTTGTCATCTGGACGCGGAAAAAGCACTTCGTCACGAACCATAGGATTGTCAAATCTGTCAATATCGTGGATTTTACGTTTAATACACACAACGTTGATATTGTATTTACTTCGCAGATTAAGTTCTATTAATTTTTTGCCTGAAAATATATGCGGAAGCGGCAGTTCGGTAAGAACTAATTCACCGGAAATTTTAACTTGTTCCATTATGTCGGGCGAAATTAAGCGTGAAGCAAGCCGTTTTCCTCCGTCAGCTTCTACATTTATAACTTCGGTAGCTCCTATCTGCTGCAAAATTGATGCGTGAATCGACGTTGTGGCACGTGCTATAATGGAAGAAACATTGTTTTTTTTCAGTATGGCTGTTGTCAGAATGCTTGATTCAATATCTTCACCCATAGCAACTACTGCCGTATCAACAGTGTTCAAAGGCAACGCACGAAACGCATCTTCTTCAGTACTGTTCATCTGAATTGCCTGCGCTACCGATTCTTTTATTAATTCAATTTGCTTTTCCGATTTATCTATTGCAATTACATAAACATCACTACGCTCGGCAAGTTCACGACAAAGTGCAAGCCCAAATGTTCCGAGTCCTATTATTACAACTACTTTGTTTTGTTCCATAAAAACTCCTTTTTCTATCCGATATTGATATTTGCAGACGGATATTCAATTTTAGTATTGCTTTTCTTTAAAGTAACGGCACTAAACAGTGTCAATGTTCCGACTTTTCCGGCAAACATTAGGAAAATCAAAATAAGTTTTCCGTTAATATTTAGCTGCGGTGTAATTCCGGAAGAAACTCCTACCGTAGCAAATGCCGAAATTGTTTCAAATAGTAAATTCGATACATTAGCGTGCGGAGCCGACAGCGACAGAAAAAATAATCCAAGAAAAATCATTCCTATTGAATAAAAGAATGAGATGAAAACTTTTCGGGTAAGCTCCGGACGGACAGCTTTGCGGAACAATACGGTTTGTTTGTTTTCTTTCATATATGCATAAACGCTTGCGCATAATATTACAAATGAAGTTATTTTGATTCCGCCGCCGGTAGATCCGGGACCGGCACCGATTAACATGAAAATCAACATCATAATTTGCGTTGCATGTGTAAGCTGCGAAAAATCAACAGAATTAAAACCGGCGGAACGCAGCGTTACGGACTGGAAAAACGCAGTCAAATATTGAATCGGTGTCGATAAAGTTTTAAGCGTGTTTCTGTGTTCAAGTGCGTAAAACAAATAAGTTCCGGCAAGAAGCAGAAAAATGGTTCCGCAGATCACAATTTTAGAAGTTTCGGTTAAAGTCTTGTGTTTATGCAGCGACTGATGTTTTTTGTTGTGCAAATAAAAAAAAGTATTTTGGATAACGTGAAAGCCAAGCCCACCGGAGATTATAAGAAACGAGATTGTAAAAATAGTCAGCGGAGAATTATAAAACTGCATTAAATTATCCGGAAACAGTGAGAACCCGGCGTTGCAAAATGCTGAAACGGAATGAAATGCAGCATAATATAAAGCTTTCGGCAGCGCAAACATCGTTATGAACTTTGCAAAAAGGAAAATGAAGCCGATTCCCTCAAAAATAAATGTGATTAATATTATCTGCGGAATAATTTTCTGAATGGAACCGATGTCGCTTTCGTTAATATCGGTGGAGGCGGCGCGTGTTTCTTCAAGTGAAAAATGCCTGCTGAATGTAAATGCGATTATCGTAGAGAAAATCATTATTCCTATTCCGCCTATCTGCACCAACGAACAAATTATAATTTGCCCGAACAATGAAAAATTTTTTGATATATCAACGCTTGCAAGCCCTGTAACGCACGAAGCCGAAGTACTTGTAAAAAATGCATCGATGAATGAAAGCGAAACATTCGGTTGCCAAGAAAAAGGCAGACTTAACAATAATGCACCGTAAAAAATTGTTGCGGCATAGCTCACAACTACACTGCGTTCCGGATGACGCATTAACCGCATGTTTTGAAGCGGATTTTTCCGCATAAAAAAAATTCGTACCGCAATTAGGAAATATTCGATGTTCATTTTTTCAAGATTAAAAGGCAGAAAAAGATTTTCTTTATTAACCAGAACAAAAATTATAATGAAAATATCGAAAAACGAATTGCTAATATTCGAAATGTTTCTGTCACAGTAGAGAATACGTATCAGAAAAAGAATAAAATAAAATGAAACAACGCTTAATTGAGTGAATGAATAAATATTATCAATAATTTGCATGTCCGAAATGCAAGTAAGTGCCCAAGACGCAAAAAATGAGATTACAGAAATAATTGAGAGAAAATAATTAATTCGATAAAACATCGATTCTCCTTAGTCCGGAGAGTCTACTAAATAAAAACGTGAAAGTAAAGTTTGCGACAATCAGTTAAAGTACGGCAGAATCTTTTTCAATATTTGATATGCGTCATTAATTTCCAGAAAATCAGCCGATATAGAGCCACCGTTTAAGTCGGGATGATATTTCTTTGCCAAACGGTGATAATTTTGCTGAACCATTTCCATATTGCAGTGTTCAGGTAGTTCAAGAATTCGCACTGCGTTCATGTATTCATCATAATGATACAAAAGTTCCCAAGTACCGCTTAAAAATGCATCTGCATTGTCTTCATTTACAGCGTCATAATTTTTATCAGACAAATAAAAATACTTTACCGAAAGCTGCTCCGGTAAATCATCACATCTGCGCTTAGCATGAAAGGGACAGTAGTAATTTTCCGACGGCGATGTCGGGCTGCAGCAGAAATTGCCGGATTCTTCTAAATATTCCTGGCAAAGACCAACCTTAGGATAAGGTAGCATTTTTATTCGCATAAAATGCACGTGTAGGTAAATATTTTCTTTGCAAAGTTCATCTTGAAGTTGATACAAAAGCCGCATTGCCGCAAAGTGGTATTGATATATGTCAATGGAAGAAGTCTTGTTTTTATATTCTGGGTAAATATTATAAAGCAGCGTACTTTCGTAAACAGGACGAGTTTGCTTGGCGAGAAAATTACGAATTTTTTGTTTATATTCGTCGGCTGTTAAATCTTTCAGCTGCATTTAAGTTTTGTCCTGAAAGTATAGTTTTCGGCTGCGGTAAATTGTTGTGATAATAAATTCATATTCGCTTTCCATTCTGAATTGGTGGCATAATACAGCAAATATCTTTTTGTTCAAATCAAAAATTTCAGTTTTCAGCAAAGTTTCATGTCATTATACTGTTGTGTGTGCTTTGTGCGGTAAAACTTTGCGCTAGTTCAAAAACAATTTTGCCGACAAGTCGGCGATAAAGCTAAACTTGAGTTTAAAGTCCAAAGCTGGAGTGATACAATAAAAGTGCAGTGCCTAAATAGCCGAAAAACTAAGGAGCATGGCAATGAAAAGGTACGACCAAAATTTCAAGGACGAGGCTTTGAAGCTCTCGGACGACATCGGAATCAAAAAAGC
>JBNMHA010000163.1:0-3859 GCA_050872545.1 Spirochaetales bacterium
ACGTAATATCTGTCACCAGACTTCGTTGCTTTTATCATTCCAGATTCTGCTGCCGAAGCTCTGTCTTTCCACATAAGCGGAGAACTGGCTTCATCCCAGCTGAATGGAAAATTAGGCACTGTTGCTGTTCCTTTCTCAACATTTGAACCTCTGAAATAAACTTCATCATCGGTAGACTTTACTCCGTGTGATGTGTAAATGACAGTTTTATTTGCAATCTCGTATCCGTAGCTTGATTCTTCTCCGCTTCCGATTTGAGCAGACGCTGTTATTTTATAAGCAGCATTTGTATAGTTACTGCTTCCGAGTGTTATTTCTCCGCTGCATAATGTTGACGGTGTTCCGCCACTTGTATTGCATTTCACAGATGCACCTTTGGTAATCGTATTGATTTTCATTGTAGTTGTTTGTGCATCACCGCCTGTTATTTTCTTTATACGGATTACCGGTGGCTGAGCTTTTGTTCCTGCCTGCGTTATCGCAATTTCCGAAGAATATTCATTAGGGTAAGGTATGGTTACTTTATCTTCAGCAAAGCCCGGCTCTATAGTCAGCCAATAGTTTTCTCCGGTAAGCAGACTTGCTTGCGGAATTGTAATCAAGATTGAATTGTCGCTATTTGTAACCCAATCTGATTCCATCATAAATTCCTGAGTATAAAAACCTAACTGCTCTGATTTAAAAAGTTCAAGCAAGTTTTCGTTTGTCGGTTCATATTCATATTTCAAAATATACTTAGTCGTGTTGTCAATTTTAAAATTGCTACTAGCTCCATTAACACCTTTTTCATAATAATTAGCTATTTTAGGGACAATAGCGACATATTCATTATATTTATCTACCGACAAAACAATAGGGACAGCATCGGCACGCCTGTGCAGCACAGCTTTTTTCCCTGCAACTTTATAAACCGGTTCGTTAAATATAATCTTAAATGACAATCCTTTATTACTATTATACATTGGAATACTTCTCTGATATTTTGGAGCTTCATTGTCAATTTTTATTTTTTGACCTGATTTAGCTAATGACACATTCGCACTGTATTTCAATGTAGAAAAATCAACTTTATTTCCGGAATCAGCAGAATTCTTATTATTTATTGCATAATCTTTGATCACACCGCTTTCGCCTTCATTCAGACTTTCCCATTCCAACAAATCAATGTTTACATTACTTTTTACCGAATAAGTAAAATAAAGTTGTGTATCATTTTCGATTTTTTCATATTCCGCAGTTTGATTGCTTGATGAATCCAAAGTTAAAATCGGTTTACCACTAACTGTTACTTTTTCATCAAATTCTACTATTACATTAACTTTATCGCCCGACGTGTAACTTCCGTTAGGAGTTATAGAAGTTACATTAATTATTTTAGGCGGTGTATTATCAATTATCAGCATTGATGAAGAATTTTTCTCAATGCTTATTGCATAATCTATATTAATATTACCGGTCGTTCCGGTTAAACCATTGATATTTCCTACATCATCGTAAATTTTTGCATTATTTAATTTCAACATTACGGCATCCAAAGCACCGCTACTATGAGCCGCTTCCACCGTATAAGTAAAATAAATTTTCCTAGTCTTTCCATTGCCTGTTGCTGCTGCATTGTAATATGCCGTTCCGCCGTTATTCAGCGACAGTGTTAAATTTTCCTTATTCGCAGCTTCAACAGAAACTTCCTTTTTCATCTCAACAAAAATTTCTATTTCACTTCCGGCACAGTAACTTCCCGGTTCAGTTTCTGCATTTACAGACTTAATTTTAGGCACTCCGTTATCAATGTCAAAAGAAAGCATATCAATATTAATATTATTAAAAACGTCTTTTACTTTAGATGTTAGTGAATAACTTCCTTCTCCTTCGTCACTTTTCCACCATTTCGTAGACGGCACACTGCATTTATACTTCCAGAGCTGACTGTTTTCATCATAAGTCGGAATCAATTTATCTATATCAACATTGTGAATATTTAATTCATCATAGTAGATTTCTATGCTTTTCAGTTTTATGTACGAATAAACTTCTGCTTCAATATTAAATTGTTGATTATTGTAAGTTGTTTCTACCGCTCCTGAAGCAGGTGATGTAAATTTAACTTCAGGCATTTCGGTAAATTTAGGCATTGAAGAAGTTATTTCAGTGCATTTTCCACTGTCGTCTTCCGCATATACATAGAAAACTTTTTTGTCATATATATTTTCAAAATCATCATATATATTCAAAGTCAAACTTTCTTCGGCTTCTTTTACCGAATCTTTCGGTGAAATATTCCAGTATTTTATTCCGTCCTCATCTTTATATTCATTTAAATTTTGGTCGGCAAAATTATTCCACTTAGGAGAATTTTCGGTATTTTCAGGTTTCCAAGCTAAATAAATTTTTCTAACCGCTGAATTATCACTGGCTTTAACGGTTATCGTAAAATTTCCATCTTTATCAACAATGTTTTTAAAATCAGCTAAATCTATAGGTTCAATGCTTGGAGCAGTCGGATCCACAATGCCAAATGAGCAAAATATTCTGTCTTGCGATAAATAATTTTTTTCGTATCCTTCAACACTCGACTTCCCATTAATATCAATCACTTCCACTTTCAGTTGATAAGATGACGATGTTGAATTTTCAGGTGATGATATTTTCCAAGTAAAAACTTGAGGAGTTCCTTCCAAACTTTCATCAGCATTATTTCCGTCTTTGGAATAAGATTTTACTAATTCCCAATCCGCCGATTCCAGAGGTTTACGGTAAATATTAAGTGCTGCAATTCCATCATCGTCATAAGATTTCCCGGTAAGCACCGAATTAACAGAAACTTTATCATTAATGGATGAAAAATCAGAGAAAGGATAATCCGCAGTCTGACGCACCGCAAACCAACCGAAACTTTTTCCCAACGCCTCTTCATATCCGTTTCCTTCTGTAAAAGTAATATTTCCGGCAGCGTCTTTTACTTGCATAAAAACTTCATAAAAATATGTGTCTGTAAAAGAAGGTATTTCCAGTGAAATTGCCGAATCATCGGAAGATTCTGCCGTAGATAAAGTTAATTTCCAGTTATATAAAGAACCGCTTACGTATTTTTTGTTACTCTCAAATGCTTCGTCAAGACTGACAGATTTCACAATTTCGCCATTTTCATTTTTAAGTGTCAAATATACCGATTGAATTGAAGAATTATCATTACATTCGCCGTTAATTTGAAAGGTTGAATTCTGAAAAATAGTAAAATTTTCTGAATTTATTTCTTCTGTCCGCAAAGATTCGCACTTTGATTTCGTAAATAGCTCCGGATAGTAAATATCAGCATCAGCAGTATCTACATCAACAACTATTGTCACTGATTTATAACTGTTTTCTGATATATTTTCGCGCTCATCGTAGACATAAACAATAATTTTAAATTCACCTTCCTGTTTATCCGATGAAATCTTCAAGTCATTTTTTAATGAAATAGGAACTTTCCAAGTCTGATAACCGGCAGTTTTTTCACTGCTTACACGCTCTGATTTTTCAAAAATCTTTTCACCGTTTTTTTCTATCTCCAGCTTGGCCTTAGTTACCAAAAGATTATCATAACACGTCACAATGAAATCAAAGTCATCGCGCACATACGAGCAATCTGCCGGAGTAACTTTGACAACTTCCGGTGCAATTGTATCTACTGTACTTCCTACTCCGACCAGCGGATTTATTTCGCAGGATACAAATAAAACAAAAATCATAAAAAAAATAGATATATAAATTTTTTTCAGCATACATCTACTCCTAATATCAAAAAAACAATTTTTAACAAGTTTGTATACTTTAGCAAAATATAAGCCATTTATATTAAAAAAAAGACATATTCTTA
>JBNMHA010000164.1:0-3852 GCA_050872545.1 Spirochaetales bacterium
ACAAAATTTGCAAGGAATTACACCGAGTGCATGGCAATGAAGAATGGAGGGCTGAATATATGACACTGCAAATGTTAAAACAAGAGACTTACAACATCGGCTTTGCTGCGGGCGAAGAGCGCGGTATCGCTATTGGTCGCAATGAAGGCATTTCGCTTGGTGAGAAAAAAGCAAAAATTGAAACTGCGAAAGTTCTCAAGGATGCAAATGTTTCACTCAATTTAATAGTTGATAGTACCGGCTTGTCGCCAGAGGAAATAGAAAAGTTGTAAATGCCTCCACTTATAACCATAGTGGATAGTCCCTGACTACCAGAAAATGTCAAGACACGTTCCAATTGTACAGTTCCGTATAAAAAAACGGGCACGGGCGTAAACCCGAAACCCGTTTAAGTTGTTAGACTAAGAAATTAAATTATTTCTTTGCTGAAACTTTAACTGTTGCATTATGATTATCTACAACAGTAAAAGTTACAGTATATTCACTTCCAACTGTTAAAACTCCCTCTGCAAATGTAACATGAGGAGGAACTTCGGTTAGATATTCTTTTAATTTAACTTCTTTATCTAAAGCATCTATAACTGCATCTGCAAATATATAATCCCAAGAACCGTTTGTAAATGAGAACTGATCCCCACCTGCTGCCGTAAAAGTTGCTGTATTATTTGTCATCTTAGTATGAGCCCAAGTATTGATAGAACCAACAATGCAGGTAATATCTTTTGCTGTAGGAACTACAGGAGCTGCTTTTATCGGATTTGCCGGAAATATAGCACCGGCAGTCATATTCATTAAATCAGCAGACCAAGCAGTCATTTGGTAGTTATCTGCATCGATAGTTTGCTGACCCAATGCAAGAACGTAAGGTTTATAACCTGTGAGGTCTACAATATCATCATTTGTCATAACAGCTTCATCTATACCGTCTGCATTTGCAGCAAAAAGAGCTTTCAAATCTGTCAATACAAGTTTTGTCATATCAACTGTTACTGTAAAAGTTGTATCTGTAATTGTGGCAGCAACACCGGTATAATATTTATAAGCATCATTTACAGAAATTGAGCCGTAAACAGCATAATTACCGGTATTACTTGTATCAGCAATTTTCATGGTTCCGTAAGCTCCAACCTGATATTCAGGCTTTGCAACTGATGCAACTTTAAAAGTTGCTTCAGTTTTACAAGCGTCTAATTGATTATCAGTCAGCAACATAATTGCGAAAGCAGGAGATTTTGCTGAGCCCCCCCAAGCTGTTGAAATATCTGCAATATTTACTGTATAGCTGTAAACACCTTTGCCACCGAAGGCAATAACTTTATCTGAATCACCTTCGCTTGCTTCATTCCACTTTGCCCACAGCTCAACATCGGCAGTTTTCTCGCCTGCCGCCCAGCCTGTTATCGGTTCTCCAGAAAATGTCTTATTTTCGTACCAGCCTAAAAATTTATAACCATCGCAATAAGCTTTTGTTAATATAACAATGTCGTCTTCATCGAAAGATGTTACGTTTGGATTGCTGTAGCCAAAATTACCGAATTTGTCATCATTATAGGTAATTTGGTACTTTCCCGGAATTACGCCTGTTTTAAATGCATTGCGATAATTTTCTGTAAAAAAACGTCTTTCAAAAACTTTTTCAAGTGAGCCGTATACTTTTGCCGTATCAAGCGTCAATATCATCTTATCTGCAACTATATTTTCCGCAAAGTCGTAAACAAGGTTATTTTCTGCATTCATAAAGATAGAGCTTCCGCTTAATGCAGTCTGCCACCAAGTAGAGTTATTCATTTCCATATCTTTACTTGTCATAGGCATAAACTGGCACCACAAAGGCATAAGAATGTTCAGTTTATCAAATGAAAATTCCGCAGTTCCGTTTTTTACTTCTGCAATGTAAAGGTCTTTTTCTTTTTGAATGTTTTCAAGCTTCCATTCGTTGATATTGCACCACATTGACAATGCTTTCACTTTGTCAGGCAGATTTGCAACTTTAATTTTTAAGTCATAAACATAAACGTTTTTCTTCCAAGCTGCGTAAAGATGAATGTCACCTGTTGCATTTTTGGCTAATATATATCCGCCGTTGTAGATCGTTTTGCTTAATTCCTCAGTACAAGCTTCATTTGCGTAATAACCGGCGAACGTGTATTCATCACGTGCAAAAGGATAATCTGCAAGTATGTATCCATCTGCCGGAGCAAACGCTACTGTAACGTCTTCCAATTCATCGCAGTTAGAATAGTAAATTATTTTGTATTTCTTCAAAGTCCAAACAGCTGTAAATTCTAAGTTGTTAATATCCAAATCAGAGGCAATAACATCAGGTGTAAGTGATATGCCTTTTGTTATATTACCCTTGCTGTCTTTCCAACCGACAAAGCTGTATCCTTCACGAGTCGGGTCTTCAAGATAATATTTCTCGCCTTCCTTATAAATAAGTGGATTTTCAGGGTTATTTACGCCGCCGTCAAGGTGATAAGTAATTTTGTATTCGCCGGCTTTTAGGTAAATTGCGTACAAAGTTGTATTTGCGGTGAAAATTCCGTTTTCCTGATACGATTCGCCGCTTCCGTTAGCTTTTGTGTTCCAGTGTGAGAATTTCCCGCCCATTTTAGGAAGTTCAACCAATCCGGCTGTAGCTTCGATTGCCGTCGGTGCAGCTTCAGTTCCGCCGTTTACATCGAATGTGATTGTGATTTTTTTTGCTTTCCACAATGCGTACAGTGTCATGCTTTCTTTCGGTTCAATTGAAGCTTTGTCCGCATAATCGGCAGCTGTTGATGTTTTGTTTTTAATCCAGCCGCTAAAGTCGTAGCCTTCTTTCGTGAATGTGTTTGCCGGTAGTTCAGCGGATTTTCCGCTTTTCACGGTCAATGCTTTCATTTCACCGGTTTCGCCGTTTGCGTCAAACGTGATTGTGAATGTTTTCTCCGAATTGCTGCCGCTGTTCGAAGTTCCGTTGTTGTCGTCCGATATAGGCTGACAGCCAAATGCTAACATTACCAGCATGAAAAGTGTGCTGAATGTTTTGAAGTAATTTTTTCTATTCATATTTCCTCCTTTAATTTTTTTGCAGTAGATGACAAAATCTACTGTTAATAGAAAAATCAAAGAAGTTGTAAAAAAAAAAAAAAAACTGTCAAGAATTTAGTTATATATTAACTTGATTTCGCTTATTTGCAGATACCGGCTTCTGTCTCCTCTTGCCGGCATTTTGCTAATAGCGGAATCGCTTTTAGCTTAGAAGTTAGGGGGACAGACCCTAATTCTAAATTGGGATTAAGGTTTGTCACCAGTTCCCACCCTTCTTGTTTCTAATGTCATTCCCGTGCTTAGACATGGGAATCTGCGCAATGTTTTATAGGAGATTGCCGGATCAAAGTCCGGCAATGACAAAGAAGATAAAAGCCAGAAGATGATAAACTGTTCCTTCGACAAGCTTTGACCGGTATTTAACTGCATTAAATACTTCATTCGTTTGCTTCGCAAACTCATCGTTGCTCAGGAACCGTTGCACCTTGTGCTGCTTGACTTACGTCTCGGTATTTTCTACGAAAATACTTCATTAGTGCATTCGCACTAATCGCTTGCACGGCGAATTGCAGATTGAACAACCATTGTTCAAAACTTTAACCAAAATTGCATTACCTCGCCGATAAAATCGGCAAATTACCATTTGAACCAGCGCAAGCTTGACACACTTTAAAGTAAAGCGGCACTTAGTGCAGCCAACGGCTGCAAATAATGATATGAACCAGCGTAGCCCAATTATTAAGCTTGCCAAGAAAGGGATAGGTCATAGGAAAGGGGAAACTGCGGCATGCTGAAAGAGCCGTTTCCCCTTTCCTAACT
>JBNMHA010000165.1:0-3847 GCA_050872545.1 Spirochaetales bacterium
AGACGGCTCTTCAAGAGCCTGCGGGCGACAATATGCAATAGGCTTGAACGAATGTGAAAGCATGGGACTTAAGTCTCAGCTTGAGAACCTAGCCTTATAGGCTAAGTGCAAACCACCCGTTTGACGGGTGGTTTGTGATTTTGCTTCAAATATATTCAAAGTTTTGGAAAAATTTAGTAAAAGATGTTCGGTGTTATTTTTAACGAGTTGGAGTTTTTATGAGTGAATCAAAGAAGTTTAAGAACAGTAAGAAGCCTTTGTTTATTACATTAAGTTATTCGGCGTTCATTATTTTGTTAATGTTTCTGGCAAATTTTTCAGGCGTTTTTGAATTGCTTGAGAATAAGTTTCTAGATTTCCGTTTCAGGTATTTTAATCAACATTTGGAAGTTGATGATGATTTGGTGTTTATTGATGTGGATGAATATTCTTTAGGTGTAATGTCGTCTTTGTACGGCGGTTGGCCTTGGCCGCGTTCAACTGTTTTCGGAGCAATGGTTGAATATATGATGGAGGGCGAGCCGGCTGCCGTTTTGTTCGATGTTTTGTTTACCGAGCTTTCATCTAAGCGGTTGGATGAAGACATAAGCGAGGAAGACAGCAATTTGGCTGCGATAAGTTTTGTTTATGAAAATTTGAGCCACGCTGCAATTTTTTCAAATATAAGTATGCTTTATGAAACAAAGCCACTTCCTGAATCGGCAGAGTATAATTTTTGCATTGATGTGGATGACAGTAAGGCAAAAATTAAAATACCGGAATTAAATGATTATCAAATGCCTTATCCTTTACTTAATGAATGTGCCGGGGCGATACATCTTGTAAATCATATTGAAGACGGCGACGGAATTTCAAGGCGATGTAATATTTTGCTTAAATATCAAGGCAAATATTATCCGAGTTTGGCATTGCGTGCTTTGATGTTGAAACTCCAGCCGACAAAGATTGTTCTGGAAAATTCCGATTTACTTCTTATGCGTGATGATGAGATTTTGTCCATAATTCCGCTTGATGAAGAAGGGCGATTCAGAATCAATTTCTATGATACGCTTGAACGCTTTGGACACAACACGTTGTCGGCTGTCGGCGTATATCAGAATGTTCAGCTGTATCGCGAGGGCGTATCTGCAAGCATTTTGGATTATCCGCCGGAATTTTTCAAAGATAAAATTGTTGTGATAGGCTCATCTGCTAATGGATTAAAGGATAATAAAGTTACGTCAATTGCCGGACCGTTTATTCACATTTCTTCTATAAGCAATATTCTTAAAAAACAGCGACTGTATGTTGTTCCAGATTTTATATGGCTGATTTGTATTTCATTGTGTGTTTTATTGATGTCAATTTTGATTTTTTATATCAAAAATAAATATATCAAAAACATTTCCGGTGCAATTTTCATTCTTGTAATGGTGCTTGTCGAACTGTTGCTTTTCAGATTTTTCGGTATTCTGCTGCCTATGCTGATTCCGCTTATCGGTATGGTAATGACTTATTTGGGTATACTTATTTTTATTTCCTTTAGTGAGGAAGCCGAAAAGAAGCGTGTGCAAACTGCAATGGGAAAATATTTGGCTCCGTCTGTAATGAATGAGGTTCTGAAAAATTATGACAGTTTAGTGGGTGAAGTCGGTAAAAAGAAAGATATTACCGTATTATTCAGTGATATAAGAAGTTTTACCACGTTTTCCGAACGATATTCTCCGGAAATTGTCGTAAGTATTTTGAATCGTTACCTTGAAAAAATGATTGATGTAATTTTTGATTTCAACGGAACGCTTGATAAAATTGTCGGTGATGAAATTATGGCATTTTGGGGTGCGCCTACAGATGATGAAAATCAGGCGTATAATGCGGTGCGTACAGCTATTGTAATGCAGGAAAAGCTGACTGAACTTAACGAAGAGCTTGCTGCGGAAAATTATCCGCCGCTTGCAAATGGTGTCGGCATAAACAGCGGAGATATGATTGTCGGCAATATCGGTTCCGCAAAGCGTTTGGATTACACGCTGATAGGTGACAATGTAAACTTAGGTGCTCGTGTGGAAGGTCTGACTAAATATTACAAAGTGAAAGTGCTTATTACCGAATCTACTTACAAAAAGATAAAAGAGCATTATCTTTGCGCGTTTTTGGATATAGTAGCCGTAAAAGGTAAGGCACAAGGAATTAAAATTTATACTCCGATTGCTGAATATTCGCAGTATTCCGACAAGCCTGATGAATTAAAAGCGTTGGAAAGCGATGTACTTGAAGCAAAAAAAGCGTTAGCTGCTTATTTTAAGAAAGATTTTAATACTGCAAAGAAGCTGTTTATTAAAAATTCAAAAGAGTTGAAAATTCTTAATTTGTTTTCGGAAATGTTTGTCAGTCGCTGCGAATATTTTATTGAAAATCCGCCTGCTGATAATTGGAACGGCATTTGGGCTATGACAGATAAATAAAAACGTCAATTATATATTTTGTATTTATTTTAAATATGTTAAAATAATAGAAATTTTTAGGAGGCATGTTATGAGAAAAAGAATTTTATGTTTATTGGTCGCTGCGTTTACTTCAGTTTCGGCTTTTGCTTCACCGGGTTACATTACTTCAAAATTGTGTCCGGTTTTGTCGGAAGCTACTTTTAAATCGGCAAAGGTTACTGTTTTGAAAAACGGCGATAAAGTTGAATGTCTGGAAGAAAATGGGCAGTGGATGAAAATCCGCAAAGATGATGTGGAAGGTTTTGTTCAGAAAACATTTATCGGAAAATCTCAAAATGCTACAGTTGCGATGGGCGATTCTTCAATGAAAGATTTTGTCAATATGGATGTAAGAAAAAGAGCGTCAGTTTATTCGACAACAGCTGCGGCAATTCGCGGACTTGATTCTGAAAATGTTCGTGAAAGGGAAAATATGAAATTCAACAATTATGATTTTGAATCATTAAAATGGATTGAAAGTAATTTCAATTTTTCTATGGATGAAGTAGAAGGTTTCTACGAAAAGTAAGCATTGAAAATTAGGGAAAAATAATGAAGAGAAATTCGATTATTAAAAAAAGTTGGCTGCTTGCATGTATTGTGATTGCGGCATTAAGTGCTGTTTCATGTGCTACTACAAAAGGCAGCGTGATAACTTCCGAACAGAAGAAAACTTTAGAAATTGCAGAAAAAGAAAGGGAAATTGGAAGTGCCGCATTTGCAAAACTTGCCGGTAAGTATGGAGTGCTTAGGGATGAGGAGTTGACCGGTTATTTGAATAAGTTTGGGAAAAGTCTTGCATTGTACTGCGCACGTCAGGAATTTGATTACTATTTTGCGATTTTGGATACAGATACTGTAAATGCCTATTCGCTGCCCGGCGGTTATGTACTGATTACCAAAGGGGCGTTGAAAGCTTTGCAAAGTCCGGGAGAATTAGCCGGTGTTATAGCTCATGAGCTTGGTCATATCAACAAATACCACATTACTAATAATGTTAAAATTGAAACAAAGATGAATTTCTTTGAGGTTTTGGCACGCTTCATAGCCGGACCACGTCAAGTTGTTTCTACAATGGCAGCTCAAGTTTCAGAGAAGATAGAAGAAAAATTGTTTATTGAAGGTTTTGATTCTGATACTGAATTTGAAGCTGATGCGTATGCCGGAGAGCTGCTGGCTGCGTTAGATGTAAACATTGAAGATTATATTGCTTATTTGCAGCGACTTGAATCACGAAACAGTGAAGATGCAATGCAGGAACTTGACAGAACGCATCCGCCGATGAATGACAGGCTTGCAAAACTGGAAGTATTCCGTTTTCCTGAAATACGAACTTTGCCGAACAGCGAAAACTTCAGCAGCTTTATGAATCACTTGAATTC
>JBNMHA010000166.1:0-3821 GCA_050872545.1 Spirochaetales bacterium
GTAAATGACTTTGTCTTTCAACGGCACCGGTAAATCTTTTCCTTCATTTAAAAGCATTTGGATTCGCTTGTGCGCTGCATCTCTGGCAGAATAAATTGTTCCGCTTAAAAGAAGGCTTGTTCCGGCCTTTTGTTTACGCAGAACGGCAGCTTCTGTATCTAAATTAATTTTAATCACAATTTTCTCCTGATATTCTAAAGCTCAATATCTGCATGACGTGCCGAATGGCAGCAATAGTTATATGCAAGCGGAAGTCCTGCAATGTGCGTAGGTGCCGCAGAAATTCTGACGGAAAGAACCGTAGTTCGTCCGCCGACTCCCATAGGTCCGATTCCGCTGCTGTTAATTTTCTCCATAATTTTTTGTTCCATATCAGCGTAATACGGATCATCACTGCGTTTATCAATCGGCAGAAGCAATGCCTTTTTTGCCAAATGTGCTACCGTATCAAATGAACCGCCGATTCCCACACCTATAATTGCCGGCGGACATCCTCTGCTGCCGGAAGCAATTACTTCATTTGCAATAAAATTTACAATGTCATCGGATGTTGCTGCCGGAATCATCATTTTTAATCGAGATTGATTTTCTGCTCCGAAACCTTTAGGCATTACGGTAAGTTTAATTTTATCTCCTGCAACAATTTCAGTAAAAATCACCGCCGGCAAGTTATTTCCCGTATTCTTGCGGCGCAACGGATCTTCAACTACAGATTTTCTCAAGTAGCCTTCGTTGTAAGCTTGTTCTACACCGACATTTACCGCATCATTGAACAGACCGCCGCAAATGTGAACATCCTGTCCGATTTGTGCAAATACAAAAGCCATTCCGGTATCTTGGCAAAGCGGAAAATCATTTTCAGCCGCAATTTCCGCATTTTTCAATAAAATGTCCAGAACTTGCCTTGCCGTATCGGTTGTTTCATTTTGTTTTGCCAGCAACAGTGCATTTTTTACATCACTTGGCAGATGATAATTTGCCTTTATAAAAAGTTGTTTTACGGCAGAAGTAATCGATGACGCTTCTATTTCCCGCATAATTTCTCCTGTTATTTTGCAGCTTCTAATGCCGAGATTTTGTCTAATCTTTTCTGATGTCTGCCACCCTCAAATTCCGTAGAAAGAAATGCTTTTACAATTGATTTTGCCAATTCCGTACCGACAGTTCTGCCGCCCATTGCAAGAACATTTGCGTTATTATGTCGACGTGTCATTTCTGCCGAAAAAGGCTCGCTGCACAATGCACATCGAATTCCGGTAATTTTATTTGCTGCAATTGAAATTCCTATTCCCGTTCCGCAAATCAAAATTCCTTTCGCATTTTCAGCAATTACTTTTCTACAGACTTTTTCAGCATAGTCCGGATAATCGACGGAGGATGTATCATAACAGCCTAAATCTTCAATTTCCTCTGCTAAATCTTCCTTTATATACTTAAAAATTTCCTGTTTTAGTGCAAAACCACCGTGGTCACAGCCGATGTAGATCATTATCTAATCTCCTGAATTATATAATTTTGCTGCATTGTAAACTTTTATAACATTCGGTCAAGTAAAAGAAAGGTTGTTATTAAGTATCATTATGTTGTTTTTCAGTTGTTCATTTACAAAAATGTGTTATTATCGTGTCCTATTTGAAACAATGAGAGGTGCTTAGATGAGATTCAGAAAAATTGCGTTAATACTTTCAATAGCTGTTTTATTCAGTTTTGATGTATCAGCAAAAGAAAGGTCAGCTAATTATTACAAGGTTATGTACGGCAATGCCAGAAAAATGAAAGAAAAACGTAATCTGGTAAAAGAAATGTACAAAAATATAAAAGAAGATTACGCTCCGATTATTTCAGACATAATTGATGAGCAGTACAATTATGGTGTAGAAAGAGATAAAAATTCTTTCAAAGATTATGAAGAATGGATTTACTACACTGCAATGAGTGCCGGTTCATTAAAGCTTCCGGGCAAAGCAGAAAAATTTAAAACGATTTACTCATATTTGAAAACTCCTATTTATATGGGAACAGTTGCGCATGTTATTTCATTGACAGGTACAAAAGATGAAGCTTTGCCTTGGTTGAACGAACATCTGCGTGAAATGAATATAATGGTAAGGAAAGGTTCCGGCAGTATCGGTTATAAGGAAGAAATAGTAGAAGGAATCTTGCGCGGAACTAAAGAATTTAAAGATTCGACATCTTTTGAGCCGGTATTTTTTGCTACAGTTCCTAATTATTCTGAAAGAATCAGAAAAATCGCAGGTAAAGTTCTTAAAGAAATTACAGATGATCCGGTTCCGTTAATAGCTACTTTCATAAATGGGGAAGATGATTTTGCTATAGTTAAAGATTTGCTTGCTTATGCGCACAAAAGTTCATCATCTGATGATGAAAAAGAAAAATTGTACGTATCCGTTTTAGACCGCTGTTTGGGACAATTGGTGGAAAAGACGCATGAAAATATGGCTAATAAGCCAAAAGTTGAACAGGATTTGGTTTACTATTTGGGTGAAATAAAAGCTAAATCTCCTCAGGCTGCAAAATTAATCGGTGAAAAATGGAAAGCTGACAATGCGGATAAAAGAGGAATTGCAGAAGACGCTAATATAAAGTTGATAAATATTGAAGCTTTACAGAAAATGGGTACAAAGGAAGCCGCTGATGTGCTGCTTGAAAACTTGAATATTTACTACACTGCAGGAAAGGAAGGTTTCGGTACAGGCTACGGAACGAAAGAGGGAAACAGAATTTTCATTGCAGTAATCAGAGCTTTGGGTGAAATCGGCAATAGTGATGAAAATATTATAATGGCACTTGAAAGCATTAAGATTTCAGAAGAATTCGGGGCTCCGGTTACGCGTGAAGCTGAAAAGGCTTTGGAAAAACTATAAGTATAATTTGTGCTGATTATAAGAAGGCTCGGTTTTATAACCGAGTCTTTTTTTTGTCTTTAACTAGGGACAGACCCTGATTCTAAAACAGAATACGGGTCTGACACCAAAGAGTGCAGCTGAATTTATTCTTGATTAGGATTTTGTAACTTTTAAGTTATTAATATTCAAATATGGGTTAAAGTGATTGAAACCGGGAAAATCAAGCTTATATTCATTAGTAAATAAGCTAATCAGGAGGCTGTACTATGCTGAACAGAAAGTTAATAACACTAATGAATGAACAAATAAGCAAAGAATTTTATTCTGCTTATTTATATCTGGACTTTGCGAATGTTTATGAAGCAAAAGGACTTCTGGGCTTTGCCAATTGGTATGAAGTTCAGGCACGCGAGGAACTTGATCATGCAAGACTTATTTATCGGTACTTGCAGAGCAACAATGCTGAAATAAAGCTGATGACAATTGAAGCTCCTGACGTAAAAAATGCAGAGGCTATCAACGGCGCAGATATTAAAGGCGAAAAGCTTTTGGGGCTGCTGAAAGCAAGTCTGAAGCATGAAGAGTACATTACTTCATTAATCGATAATATCTATTCTGTTGCCAACGAATTGAAAGATTATAGAACAATACAGTTCCTCGACTGGTTTGTAAAAGAACAAGGTGAAGAAGAGGAAAGCCTGCAAAATTTAATTGCTAAAGTTAAGTTGTTTGGAAATGATAGCTGCGGACTTTACGCACTTGATGCCGAACTTGCGTCAAGGACTTATACTGCCGAAACGCTGATACCATAAAACCGACTGACGCTGCTCATTATCTTTATACCCCGCACGCTTGTAGAAATACAGCGTGCTTTTTTATTGTAATTAACCGCGCAGGGACAGACCTTGATTCTAAGATGGAATACAGGTCTGTTCCTATTAATCCAGCGAGTAA
>JBNMHA010000167.1:0-3732 GCA_050872545.1 Spirochaetales bacterium
TCCGAGATCTGTCCAAAAACTGTCAATTCCGCTTTCTGCCATTTTTATATACTTGTCGCCAAGCAGTTTTTCAGCTTTCGGGTGAAGCGGATTAATAATTGCGCCGTTCTTTGAACCGTTTACGCACCACCAATCATGCCACAAAACCGGCTTGCCTTTTTCATCATCAGCTAAAATTCCTGCACTTCTGAATTCATCATAACAAAGTGAATCAGTCGCAAAAAACGGTTCACTGATTGTAATTAATTTTACATTGTTAGATTCAAGATAATCATCAAGAGCTTTCGGACTTGGAAAATTCTTTGTGTTCCAGTCCAAATCGCCCATTTTATTAAACCAAGCAAGGTCAAGAACAACCGCATTTAACGGAATATCTTCCTTTTTAAAACGTTCGATAAGCTCGATAACTTCATCCGTTGTCTTGTAAGAATATTTAGATTGCGTGAATCCGAAAACCCATTTAGGCAGCATCGCACTTTCTCCGCTGATTTTATAAAAACTTGATACTGCTGATTTAAAGCTGTCATTAACTTTGTAATAACTTTCGATTCTTCCGGTACCACTGGTATAAACAACCGGATCTTCATTATCCTTAGGAAATTTCAACTTATCGTAGCCATTGGCATTTACATAAACAGAATCTTTTGATTGCGTTATATAAAAAGGAATATAAAGGTATGTTTGATCTCCGTAATTCGGTTCATGATAAATAATTGCACGTTTGCCGGCAAGATTCAGCGATTTATGAATTTGTCCCATTCCGTAGTATGCGTCAATATCGGTATAGTAACGTTCTTCTTCAATTTCACCGTCTTCGTAGTAAAAAGAAGACGAGTAACGCAGCGTATCGTTGTAATACAATTCATAACCGTCATCGGTTTTCACAATTTTGTAATTGTTCCAGATTAAATTATTGCCGTCCGCAGTAAAAGTTTCACCTGTTGACGGAATTTTTAGCTCTAAAGATTCTGCCGGAGCCGAATATTTTTTACCTAAAACTTCTATTTTTAAGTAATCGCTTTCGCAAGGTGTAAAAAATAACTTTACATCACCAACATTCAGCTGCGCCGTTCCGGACGGAACGGATTTGCACGATATTAAAAAAGTAAATAGAACAATTAAATATAAGCTTGTTTTTCTCATTTAAAAACCTCCATATTGCTGATTTACCGTGTATATATATCTTTTTTCAAATCTTAACAAGAAACTAGAAATTAGTGAAAAAAGGTCTGTTAGTTTTGCTGCTGAATCAAAAAAATTGTTGGCAATGAATTAAAAAACGGAAGAAAAATCGCTTTTAAAAATCACAATTTTTCTTCCGTTAAATGCATTATCGTACTATAAATTACTAGATTTGGTTATCAAAATTGCCGGACTCAATGTCTTGAAAATATTTGTAAGTTCCGACTTTCAACTCATCAGTTGCATCATCATCACAAACAATTACCGCTTTTTTGTGCAGTTGCAACGCACTTACCGTCCACATTTGATTAACGCTGCCTTCTATTGCATGATGCAGAGCACGCGCTTTATTGTGACCAGTGATTAAAATCATTACTTCACGCGCATCTGTAATTGTTCCGACACCTACTGTTAATGCGGTTGTAGGAACTTTAGTAATGTCATCATTAAAAAATCTTGAATTTACAAGAACTGTTTCGTATGTCAAATTTTTAACTCTTGTACGTGACACAAGCGAAGAACCCGGTTCATTAAATGCGATATGACCGTCAACACCGACACCGCCGAGGAAAAGGTCAATTCCGCCGATTTCTGCTATTTTTTTCTCGTAGGATTCGCATTCTGCTTCTAAATCTTGTGCCATTCCGTTTAGAATATGCACATTTTCCTTTTTTATGTTGATGTGATTGAAAAAATTATCCCACATAAAGCGATGATAACTTTGCGGATGATTTTCATCAAGACCGACATATTCATCCATATTGAATGTTACTACATTTTCAAATGACACTTTTCCTTTTTCATACAATGAAATAAGCTCTTGATACGTTCCAAGCGGCGTTCCGCCTGTCGGAAGTCCCAGAACAAAAGGTTTGCCGGATGTTGGTTTTGCAGCATTGATTCTTGCGGCAATATGGTTTGCAGCCCAAGCAGAGCAGGCTTCATAATCAGGTCGAATAATAACTCTCATATTTTTCTCTTTTTATTAATAAGTTTTATTCTATTTTTATCGGTAATTTAATTGAGGTAAAAAGTGCAGATTTATTTTTTATTGTTAAATAATGAATTTCAAATGATATAATGCGCACAATTTTACAGTTAGGAGAGAAAAATGGCAAAAATTATAGTTTCGGGTCTTGTAAATATAGAAACAAGCTGCCGAGTAAGGAAATTTCCCATTGATTATTATCCAATAGATTATCCTTTTTTCGGTGTGAAGTCTGTTCCGGGCGGCGTAGGGCTGAATATTTCAAAGGCACTTAAAACATTAGGTGATGATGTAACTCTCGTCACATGTCTGCCGCAGGAACTTGATATGGAAGCAAAAAATATTCTTGCGAAATTGGAAGAAGAGCAGATTAACGCCAATATTAGCCGCTGTCTTAAAGAAACGCCGTCAAGTGTGGTTCTTTATGATGAGCAGGGCAGACGGCAAATCTACTGTGACTTGAAAGATTTTCAGGACAAAAGTTTATGTTCAGATAAAATTGATTTTGATTGGGCAGATGCGCTTATTATTTGCAATTCAAATTTTAATCGGGAACTGCTTAAAGCCGCAAATGCAAAAGGAAAGTTTATTATTACAGACGTTCACGTGTTGAATAATATTTATGATGATTACAATCGGGATTTCATGTCCTATTCCGATGTTCTTTTTTTGAGTGATGAACAAAGTCCTTGTGATAAAAGAGACTTTATGTTTCAGCTGCATGATGTATATCACAACAAAATAATTGTAATGGGCTGTGGAAAAGACGGAGCGCTGATTCTTGAAAACGGAAATTTCAATCATATTCCGGCTGTAGATTTGCGCCCGATTGTAAACACAGTAGGTGCCGGCGACAGCCTTTTAAGCGGCTTTGTGCATTTTTATCTCATGGGAAATGACACAGTAACTTCGTTGAAACTGGCATGTACATTCGCCGGTTATAAAATCGGTGCAAATGGTGCTTCTGAAGGCTTTATAAGCCATGCTGAAGTAATGAAACTTGCCGGTATGTAAAGCAATCTTGTGTTCAAAAGTATTATTCCTTCGACAAGCTTTGACCGGTATTTAACTGCATTAAATACTCCATTATTACAATGCACTAATCGTGTCTGCTGAATGTCTTTGAACAAAAAAGTTGGCATGCCTAAGGAAAGGAGAGGTCATAGGTGAGGGAAAACTCCGGGCTTCGCCAACTCGGAGGTGTTTTCCCTCTCCTAATGTTTACCACGTTTTAAACTCAAAACGAAACTTCGCTGCGGACTTGTTCCGCGAATTGCAGATTGAACAACCAATGTTCAAAACTTTGAGTAAAATTGCACTACCTCGCCGATGAAATCGGCAAATAACGCTTCATTTAACCGTAAGGTTTAATTCCACTAAGTTGCAGATTCCCGTGTCAAGCACGGGAATGACATGTAATCTAACCACTTTGAAACAAAGTGACACTTGACGCAGCCAACGGCTGCAAAATGCCTTTTACGAACCGTAAGGCTTAATTCCACCAAGTCGCAGATTCCCGTGTCGTCGCACGGGAATGACATGTAATGTAACCACTTTGAAGA
>JBNMHA010000168.1:0-3719 GCA_050872545.1 Spirochaetales bacterium
GCTTGACTGCCGAATATTCTTAATCCAAAAATTGGCGTGCCTAAGGAAGGGAGAGGTTATAGGAGAGGGAAAACTCCGGGCTTCGCCAACTCGGAGGTGGTTTCACTCTCCTAACTTTTACCACGTTTTAAGCTAAAAACGATTTCTAACTGCCGGTTTACACGGCAAAACACAGATTAAACAACCAATGTTAAAAACCTTAACCCAAATTGCATTGCCTCACCGATGAAATCGGCAAATTGCCTCTTGTCAATCGCAAAGTTTTGCTCCTTATTCAAAATAAAGAAAGCTGTGAGGATAAAAGTGTTTGCTGCGGTGAAAGCGTGATTTTATCCTCATCGGTTATTTTGCTGCATAATATTGGAGAAGCAGGGTCATGTTGTCGGTAATTTTGTACCGCAGCAGCGAATTTACTGTTTGCATAACAGTATCGGCAACCATGTGGGCAAGTGTCGTATGTTCCGATGTCTCGCCAGGCGAGACAGCCACAGTTTTCACGTAAAACTTTTGCGGAACCGAAAAGTTCTGCATTTTTGCCGGTAATCAGTGAAAGCGTTTGCGGTGTAAGACACGGTGTACGTGAAATTCCGAATTCCGCTAAGTTAATCGCTTCGGCGCAGGATTGCAGCTTTATGTTGTAACGGTTGGCAATTTTTGAAAAATGCTTTGCTAAACAGATAATTTCATCGTTGCTCGGTGGCACGGCAAGCGGAAAATTGCGCTTAACTTTTTCATATTTATCAAGAAAGCTTATAACGCAAATATCAACACTACCGTATAAAAGTTTGGCAATCTCCGCAAAATGGCGAATATGAAAGTCAACATCATACTGCTTGAAAATGAAAATTGGGTCATAACGCCACACAACATTTTTCCGTCCGATAATTTTTGACAAATCATTAAGAGATTGCGCCGCAAAGCTGTATTCGGGAACTTTCGGCTCTACGTCGGCACCATACGGAGTAATTGTGACATGAAAATAGATATTAAAATTATTAAGTTTATCAATATGAGGCAAGAGCGGAGCCGGGTTTTTGCTGCAAAACATTATGCAGTCGACAAGTTCGGGCAGAAGCTTGTAGCACGAAATTTGATGTTCATTGTACGGATTTCGCACGTAAACAAACTTTTCTTTGAATCGGTTGATGAGCCATGTTGTATACCAAGCTGGAATATCAGTTCGTCCGCTTACATTGATAATCATTTGAAATCAAAAAAATTATTGGGCAGAGAAAAAATCTTGGAACTTTTTTTTCGTGATGAAACGAACTCTCTTTTTATTGTACGAATTATTTTACCTTGAAAAATTACTTCTTCTGTCAGTGCATTCTTATTGTCGTCGATGATTTGTTTGCGGCACAGAATAAGTTTTTCGGTATCGTCAAATATTTGAATCTCCGAAAGATTTCTGTCGGAATAAACAAAAACCATTTGTTCCAAAAGTTCGTTCTTATCATTATAAGTTTTAATTATTAGCGGATTCTTCCCATTAGCTTCAAAAGTAAAGAGCGAGTAGGATTTTAAGTTATTGAGGCTGTCGTAAACTTCTCGGCGGTACGGAGTTTCCTCATTATCGTGATAAAGAAAAACGCTGTGGGAAACCAAAATATCATCGTTGTATTCTTCTACTTCTATAAGCTGCTTTTTTTTATAGATATAATTTATTCTGATTCCGGATTCGTCGTTTATTTGCCTGATAGATTCCAGATTGCCGTTTTTACCATAATAATATTGTCTGGAAACGGAAATGTCGTTGTCTGTTCCGGAATAAAAATTTTCTTTTATCAATCTGTCTGCAAATATCGGCAGCGATACAAAAAGCAGTGCGCTTAAAATAAAACGTTTCATTATTTGCCTCTGATAAGGTATGCGTCTTTGTAGCCGTAGCCGCGAACAATGCGGATTGACTGTCCGATATTATCTTCCTTTATAGGTCCCAAAAGAAGTTCGTAGCGCATATCGGCAGATTCATATAAAATTATGCTGTCGTTAAAAAACATTGCGATTGTTCGACTGTAATTTTCCAATTCGTTCTTGTTTGCCGATGATAAAATTTTTATATAAACTTTGCCGCGTTCCAATTTATTGACCCATTTGACCGGCTTTTCTTCAGCGGCATCTGCCATAAATGCGGCTGATAATGATTCGCTTAGTTCTTGCGGAATATATAATTCATCTTTGACTGCTTTATTTTTTTCATCTTCAGCAGCTGCATCGTGAAAACACAACGGAATATCATTTATCGAATGTCTGTAAGCTGAACCGCAGGCTGCTTTCCAAATTGTCGGCAAATTCTGCACATAAGGCGGCAGAATTTCATACAACTGAACAGGCACAATTTTCTGTTTATCGGCATTTTCTGATACCGAAGCAGCTGCCGGTTCTTCTTCCGGAACAAACTGAACTGCCGGAATCACAGCGGCTGCAGCGGTGTCTATGACGATTTCGGCGGCGTTTCCGTCGATATTCAGTTCCTGAGCAACATTTTGTGAAAGAAGCGCAACGTATTTGCTGTCTTCTGCTTTTCCGCCGACTCTGGCACGGCAGCTTTTCCCGGAATCAATGCTTGTAATAAGAACGATTTCGCCCTCCGGTGCACGGTTGAACATTATCATATTATCGGGAATATCTTCTGATGTTACTGCGATTCCGCGCCATTGGTCTGCAAAAAGAGAAACGCTCAAAGTCAATAAAATTAATGAAATAATGCGTTTCATTTCTTTTTGTCTCCTTTAATTGCGTCAGTTGAAGATTTCAACATTACAGAATCTTTTGAAAATGAATTTATAAAACCGGAAATTCTTACTGCATCATCGTGAGAATACGGACCGGCTAAAACTCTGAAAACATCTTCACCGGAAGCTTGAGATTCGGTTTTTGTCATGTAGAAATTTGGGCGAACTTGGAGATACGGCAGCAAACTTGTAATTCGTCCGAATGAGTTTTGATAAAACTGAAATGCGCCGAGCTGAATATAATATTTATCCAGACCGTTTTGGATAATTTCTCGGCAGCTGTCTTTCGGTTCTACCACAAGGCTTTGGATATTTAAAAAATCACTTTGTGCTTTTTCATTCCACCAGCCTAAAAATGACAGCTGCACGTTCATGTCGTGCTCAAGCGATGAATCTTCAATCGTCAGAAAATTATACGCATCATCCGAGAGATAAACTGTGTTGGTCTGCAAATTTCCCGGATGATATTCAATCTGGACTATTACTTCACGGTTGTTCTGTTGTGCTTTAACTTTGTAAATACAACCGGCAGGCAGCGCAGATGAATATGCGGCATTAAAAACATTGCTGTTTGTATTTGCAAATGTAGCTTTATGCCGTGAAGTTTTATCTATTTTAAAGAGAACGGAAGATAATTCATTTGGAACATCAGTCGTTTGTGCCGTAGCTGCAAATAAGACTGATATAAAAAAAATTAATGATGCAGTGTATTTTTTCATTTTATTTCTCCGTAATGTGGCATCCTTTTGTATCAGTAATGAAAATCGGAAATGTTTTTTTAAAAGTTAATACTAATGAAGCTGTCATTTCCGAATGTAAAATAAAAATAAATATATGGAATATTGCAGGTTTTCAAAATTCAGCTATTTTTTCCTAAATTATCAGAGCTTTTTTTGCTATACTCCCTACCAACAAACGCAATGTCCGGAGAATAAAATGGTTTTTAGTGAGAAAGAAAACTCTATCAATATATCTGATAAAAAA
>JBNMHA010000169.1:0-3705 GCA_050872545.1 Spirochaetales bacterium
AAGGGCTTGCCGCAGTACACTTTTTCCAACAGCTGCGATGAGCAGCCCGATTTGAAACTTGATGACAAATGCCGCAAAATTGCCTACAATGTTGGTGCGTTTGAAAAAGTAACAGACGAAAAGATTCGCAAACTGTTAGAATTTATCTCGACGGGCAAAAGTGAAACGCCGTTGACAGACAAAATCTGCAAGGAATTACACCGAGTTCATGGTAATGAAGAATGGAGGGCTGAATATATGACACTGCAAATGTTAAAACAAGAAACTTACAACATCGGCTTTGCTGCCGGCGAAAAACGGGGTGAAGAGCGCGGTCGCAATGAAGGTATTTCGCTTGGTGAGAAAAAAGCAAAGCTTGAAACTGCGAAAGTTCTAAAGGCTGCAAATGTTTCACTCAATTTAATAGTTGATAGTACCGGCTTGTCGGTTGAGGAAATAGAAAAGCTTTAGGAACTTTGCAAACCGTGTCATTGTCGGACTTGATCCGATAATTTCTCGTAAAACATTATAGAGAGATTCCCTTGTCAAGCAAGGGAATGACATAGGAATCTAGGAATCACGCCGGGCAATGACATGAAAACAAGTGTCAGACCTTAATTCTCCAAAATAGCATGATTCAGAAAACCGAGAAGTAAGAACGGCAATGGCTTTTGGAATTAAATAAAGCAACTAGTTTTATTAAGGAACTGTGATGTTTATGCATTGCGGTTTTTTTTTTATGCAAAAACAGTACTTTTAAGCAAAGTGTCAGGTCTCGATTCTAAAGTAGAATACAGGTCTGGCACCAATTTACACGCAAGAACCACAAGGGACACACCTCAATGCTAAAGTAGAATAAAGACCTGTCCCTCTAAAAACTTATAACTACTTTCAACCAGCAAAGGCAAAATATATTCATAAATTGATTGAATCTATTTTCTATTTATTGTAAATCGGATTATAACAAAGGCAGCTATTGCCAAAAACAGTATGTTGAAGTTTCTTAGCAGGAAACTTGCAGCGAATCTTTTCTAAAATAAATCTAAAATATTTTTAATATCGGGTGGGGGATTATGAGCGAAATCAAGGTTGAAGTTAAACCTAAAAAGCATTTTGACAATATTTGGTGTTTCTTATTCGCAGTATTTTGTATATGTTGGTTTTTGCTGCCAATGGGTTGCGGTCCGTATCCGCAGCTTACAGAAGGTCAGTTGGAGATTTTATATCCCTTTTCATTACCGTTTAATGTAAGTAAATATTTTCATCTTACCTTCTTAAATTTATCGATGTTTTCTGTATATTTGATTCCGGCAGCAGCAGCTTTTTTTATTGCAGCTGGCTTTTTGAAAGTTCTCAGAAAGAAAAAAATACTGCTCTTAACGGCTGAAATTACTGTTACCATTATGCTGTACTGTAGCATTGTGTGTTTTCTTAATTCTGCCAATACACTCAAATGGTTTTTCGAGTTTCCTATAGCCGCAATATTTACAAATGTAGCTGCCATTATAATGCACATAACGTTAAGTGCCTGTCAAATCCGAAGTATCCGAAGCAGTAATCCGGAATATCAGGTTTATCGTGATTTCAGAATGTCTTATAACACCGCTCTGAAAGAACAACAGCAAAAAAATCGCCTTGAAAAAGCAAAGGAAAAAGAGCGTTCAAGATCGCAGGATTTAGACAATACAAAGCGCAATACAAGCATATTGCGTCAAAAGGAACTTAAAGAGGAAAATAAACGCCTGCGCCGCCGTACATATCTGCGTGCAAAAGTAATCGCTTCATTTTTAAGTATAATATTATGCGTATTGTTTCTTTTAGGTTTTGGGCTTTTGTCTCGCTATCATCAATTGATGATGGAATCTATCGGAGATGCCGGACGCACACAGGCAGAACAGGCAGCCGCAGTTTTTCGTTCCGGCGGCGGAAGTAATCAGCCTGTTTTGGAATTTTTCCAGTCCAGAGAGCAGACAAACAGCAGAACTCATTTCCCATTTGAAAGAATCGATATTTTTTCAGAAGTGCGTCCTATTATTTACCTGAAAAATATTTCCGTTGACACAGTTTTCCCAAATTACCGATTGGCTTATACGACTGCAAGAGTTTCTTCTATTCCCAAAGATGAGAAAGTTCTGTATTCCGAGAATGCCAGAAAATATTTTGACCATTATCAGCGAGAAAGCAGTTCCACTCCGGTATTCAACAAAGCTAACGGCACATGCAAATATATCTGTCCGGTAACAATGCTCGGAACAAGCGGAAGAGAACGTTTTATGGGATTTTCAGTCGTTACTTACCGTGAAGATGTTCTAATGCGTCCGTATTTTCAGACTAAAGTTACCGTATTTACACTTATGGCAATATTTCTTTATTTATCAATTATATTGGCGTTTTTAGTTGCTGATTACATAGTAATGCCGCTGTTGATTTTGCGAATGAATGTACGCAACACATCAGAATCATTGTCGAAAATGCTTACAAGCAAAGATACCAGAATCAGCCCGGAAAGTCTTACGTTTAAAGATTCAATCAAAACGAAAGATGAAATTCGCGACTTGTCAAAGGAAATAGGCAACATGGTTTCTGTAATTCGCGGAATTGTTCCGTATATTTCTGTGTCGACTCTGCGGAATGCTGAGAAGAATTCACAGACTGCCGGAACTACAACGCGTGAGCTGACATTTTTATTTACTGATATTCGTGGGTTCACAACATTATGTGAGGGGCTGAATCCTAAGGAAGTTGTTTCGATTTTGAATCATTATCTTGATTTGGAAACACAAATTATTTTGAATAATAACGGTGATGTTGATAAATTTGTCGGTGATGAAATGATGGCATTTTTCTCCGGCCCTAGAAAAGAACAAAATGCATGTCGTGCAGCAATGCAGATTCGCGAAGTTATGGTGCAGGAGCGTGAGAAACGTCTGAAAGAGGGCAAACCGGTAATTTCTATAGGAATAGGAATCAATACCGGAAAAGTCGTTTTCGGCTCTGTCGGTGCAAAGACCAGAATGGATTTTACCTCTATAGGCGATACCGTGAATCTTGCTGCACGGCTTGAGGGCGCAAATAAGGCTTACGGCTCTAAATCGATTATCAGTGAAGCCGTTTACAATCGTCTTAATGATACATTTATATGTCGCGAACTTGATTTTATAACTGTTAAAGGGAAAACAGAGCCAGTACGCATTTATGAAATTTTGCAGGAAAAGAGTAAATCCACAGATAAATTAGCAATGATTAAAGAAAAATTTGAAAAAGGACTGACGTATTACAGAAAACAGCAATGGGATAATGCAGAGCAATTCTTTAAAATATGCGCCGAACAGTATGATGATGAGCCGTCACACATTTTTATGGAACGAATAAAACATTTCCGCCAGAATCCTCTGCCGCAAAAATGGGACGGAGTTTTCAGAATGACAGTAAAATAGCAGTACCGATAAAACTTAGGGACAGCCCCTAATTCCGTTTTAGTATTAAGATCTGTCCCTTGTGTTTCTAATTGCTTTACGAGAGATTATCCGGTCAAGAATCTCTTTTACTCGCCGTTTATAACACCACCATCAGCGCAGATTATCTTTGCGCCGGTGAGCTTGTCGTTGTAATCATCAATTTTGATTTGTGCCCACTGCGCCTGCGTGCCTTTGTAGTATACGGTTTCTAGCACAGTGCTTGCGAATGCGGATGCACCGATGGAAACAAGGCTTGCAGGAAGCGTTA
>JBNMHA010000170.1:0-3676 GCA_050872545.1 Spirochaetales bacterium
AGTTTAAACTGAGGGTACCAAGATACTATATTAAATCTACAACAGTAGAAATTTAATTAGTAGTTTAAACAAGAAGATAAAGTTCGAGATGTCCGAATCTACAACAGTAGAAATTTAATTAGTAGTTTAAACCATCGCAAGAAAGTATAATGATCAACCATCTACAACAGTAGAAATTTAATTAGTAGTTTAAACCGGCGAAAAATCTGCGCTTGCCTCAAATCTACAACAGTAGAAATTTAATTAGTAGTTTAAACAAAAATTCTATCTGCGCAGAGACCCATCTACAACAGTAGAAATTTAATTAGTAGTTTAAACGGCGCAATCACCTCCGGCTGCTCCAATCTACAACAGTAGAAATTTAATTAGTAGTTTAAACGACACAATCGGAAAAAGCTTATCAAAATCTACAACAGTAGAAATTTAATTAGTAGTTTAAACGAAATTTTATCGGCATAGAGATAGAATCTACAACAGTAGAAATTTAATTAGTAGTTTAAACACTGGGGCGAATGGATGATGGGATTATCTACAACAGTAGAAATTTAATTAGTAGTTTAAACTCTTGCCAGTGCTCGGCAGTTCGTTATCTACAACAGTAGAAATTTAATTAGTAGTTTAAACTCACAGCGGCGAAACAATTGAAATGTATCTACAACAGTAGAAATTTAATTAGTAGTTTAAACCAATTAAATCCATTTTTACCCCCTAGATCTACAACAGTAGAAATTTAATTAGTAGTTTAAACACTTGCCAGTTTGTGCATGTCTTCAATCTACAACAGTAGAAATTTAATTAGTAGTTTAAACCATACGGCTGAAATGGAGCTTTGCGATCTACAACAGTAGAAATTTAATTAGTAGTTTAAACATTTCAGAGCGGCGTAATAAAACGCATCTACAACAGTAGAAATTTAATTAGTAGTTTAAACCCAATAAAAGTGTGCCATAATTCTGTATCTACAACAGTAGAAATTTAATTAGTAGTTTAAACCTTGCCGGCGTTAGAGGAGAAGCTGATCTACAACAGTAGAAATTTAATTAGTAGTTTAAACCGTATAACTTTAAACGTTACACGAAGATCTACAACAGTAGAAATTTAATTAGTAGTTTAAACAAAGTCTTAAAGGAAATGATATGAATATCTACAACAGTAGAAATTTAATTAGTAGTTTAAACCCCTTGCATGTACAACAGTACAATGTATTACTGTTTCATAGTAGTTATTGTGTAAAAAATCAACAAAAATAACTATTTTTTCCATAATTTCTTCCAGTAAGACATAGGGTTTGCAACTTTTCTTCAGCCAATCAAGAACAATTCTTTATCCTCATTTTTGGCATATCCGTAACATGTTTTTTTGCACGTTTCAGATAAACTGAATATAATAATACTATCGCTTTCTGTAAAGAACTTTGAATAATTATTTTCAATTTCTTTTGTTATATTTCGCAGAACAGTATCGCTGTTTGTGATTTCAAAAACGGAATATTGCAATCTAAAGCCAAATTTTGAAAGATATTTAGAAAACTTTGTCCGGACTTTGTCATTGCTTATGTCATAACTGATTAAAAGCATATCTTCTCCTATATTTTTTAGACTGAATCTTCCATATCAAAAAACGGAAAATCTTCTGTATTTTTGTTTCGCATAAAGGCACGGTAATAACTTTGCAGATAAATAAAAATTTCATTTTTGTATTCAATAATTGCATCCAGAATCAAACCGACGTATTTTTTTGAATTCTTCCAGGGAAGAATATATTGATTTTGATTTTTCCAAAAATCCTTTTCCGAAACCTGACCTAAATTCATTGCCTTTAAAATAGCTTGATCGACAATTGGGCGAAACGGCTCTTCCAAATCACAAACAAGTGACTTTCGATGAAAAAATTGAGTGTGCAGAATTCCGACATAAACATCAAATCCACACATTTCCAAAAGTGCATTAACAATATTGAATAAAATAGTGTAACCAATGTCCATAAGAGTATTTGTAATATCATGCTTTACACGAGGACGACGAGCTGTCCAGTTGTAACTTTTAAAAAGTGACTGAAAATACAACTTTGCACTTACGCCTTCAATTCCCATTATTTCCTGAACGGACAAATCCGGCTTTAAGACATCTTTTTCAAACTGCTTCAATTTTTGAATCACATCTTTTTCATCGTCAGTTTTGTTCCGCTTCTTTTTAAGAATTGCGTTTTGGTTGTGGATTTTATTTGAAATCACATGAGCGGCAATGTCGGTTCTGTTGTATTCATATTGCTTCCGGCGCAAAAGTACATTTCCTTCAGCCTTTGACGGAATAATTTTTGTAATACGAAGATTTGGCGACATAAGAACAATGTTAAATCCGAATTTGTTTGCTCTGTCCAAAAGCCCTGTTGTAATGCAGTAATCGCCGCAAATAAACAACATAAAAAGCCTGTAGCAGGTTGATTGATGTTTCGTTTTCCCATTTTCATCGGTGATTAAAAGATTATCATTTTTAAAACTGATTTTCTCTCCGTTATTTGTAAATACAAAAGCCATTTGTTTATATTCAAAATCACGTGTACTCATCATTTTTGCTTCCTTTTAATTTCCGCCGCGGTATACTTTTGGTGCAAGCTGTCTGTCGCAGAAATCGTTGTAAATGCAATTATGGTATTTATTCGGAAATTATCAATTTTAATAATTACATTGGTGCTATTTTAGAAAAGTGTTCACCTGCAACGGCAAGATTCCAAGCAGCATAGGCTTCTTCTTCATGCAATGCAAGCCAACCTACAATCATTTTCATTTGCCGTGTCGGTAATTTCCCTGCCAATAATTCTCCGTCTACACCGATAGCAGCTTTATATTCACCGTAGTAAACATGGACATGAGGTTTGTTATGTTCTTTATTATCTCTGAATAAAAGATAAATGATCATTCCTTCAAAACGACTTAACTCTGGCACAATTTTCCTCCTATGCAAATATTTCATTTGAATATTTATAACTTTCGGCATATAAAGTTTCCGGAGCAATATCGATTTCTCCGTCAAGCCAAGATAAAAAACCATGAGTTACTTTTGCAGTTTGTCGATTTTTTTCTTCTGCAAGAGGTGCAAAAGCAGCTCCCTTATTTAAAAGTGAAGTAACATCAAAAAGTCTGGTTTCTCCTGTGTTAAAATTAACAAGCATCATTCCATCTTCAAGTAATTTTATTGAAGATACCTCTATTCCGGGAACAAGTTCGCCTGCAAAACAAATGCCATCTTTGATATACATTTTTTACCTCCTTTAAATGGATAACATTAAAGCATAAATTTACTAATTAAAGTATCTGTTGGTTACTCTGCTTATATTCAAAATCACGTGTACTCATCATTTTTGCTTCTTTCTAATTTCCGCCGCAGTATGCTTTTGGTGCAAGCTGTCTGTCGCAGAAATCGTTGTAAATGCAACGGCGGCATTTGTCCGGATTTTTCGGTTCGTAAGAATCAACATCAAATAACTGCATTTCTTGATTTGTCAGCTTGAATTTTTCAAGCATTTCAGAATTTTCTTCCGGAAGCTTTTGCTGATAAACTTTATTGTCATCGATAGAATAAAAACGGATTGACTTCACATTGTAGCCCATTTCTCTAAGACAAAGGCACTGTGCATAAAGTTGAAAAACATAACCGTCATAAATTGTTTCAATATG
>JBNMHA010000171.1:0-3541 GCA_050872545.1 Spirochaetales bacterium
CCGTAAAACAGTACCGGTCTTTTAGCATAACAAATAATAAAAGTCAAACCTGAATCATGTTTTTCAGTTCTTATGAATCTTTCGCTGCATATCCTGATAATTTCATAGAAAATGCTCCCTGCCCGGAAGATAAACTGCGCAACCTGCTGGCAAAACCAAACAGTTCTTCCATTGGCGCATAAGATATAATCTTATCAAAAGGTTCAACACGCGATATATCGCATACAATTCCGTGGCGAGCCGAAATTTCTCCACTGATATTTCCGGTATATTCTGGCTTTACAAAAATTTCCAACTGCATCTGCGGATATAAAATATTAACTTCTAAATCTTTAATTATCTTTGAAGCAAGCCGTGAAAATACACTGTAGTAAAGCCCGGCTGACGCAAGAGAAGAAGATGTTGTAAAATCAAGAATTTTCACTTTTGTATTAATAAATTCATGTTCTCTCCCACTTGAAAGCAGAGACAGCAAAATATCTTTCGCCTGAGGAAGGTCACACCCCACATTTTCAACAACGCATTCTTGGTTACCAACACACAAATCATCATTAAAATTACAGTTTACAAAACTAAATTCCAAAGAAAGCAACGCTTGAATTTCATTTTCCTGAATAATAAAAGAAGATGTCTCTATTTTCACTGAAGATTTTTTCGGAATCAATTTAGGTATAACCGCAGGCTTACCGGCATGAGTTTTTATCTTATAAAGATGTTCTAACCTATCTCTGAATATTTCAAGATGAAGTTCACCCATTCCGCCTAATATAATTTCTCCTGTATCAGAATCTTCCTGAAAAAGCAGAGTAGAATCTTCCTGCAATAAAAACTTTCCGGCAGTAAGCATTTTTTCTCTGTCTTCTGGATTTTCAGGTTCTATACGCAAAAAAATTATCGGATGCTGATTTGCATTATCATTGCTTACTGCATTAACAGCTTCATCATAATTTATGTAAAGTTCTGAACTTGCCTTTGTATCGCTTTTTTCTTCTTCAATCACGGCAATCTGACCTTCGGTAATCTCACTTTCTTCTTCAAGTAAGCTCCCGAAAGGCGTATAAATTTTATTTACAGTTACAGTTTCACCGGTTCCGGCACAATATAAATTTGTTCCGCTTCTCAGTGTTATATTTTTATTTACCTTTATAAGTCTTAATCGCCCCAACTCTTGATGTGATATATATTTAAAACAAAATACATCAGGATTTTCCTTATCACTTGCAATATCATCAGGCGAAGGAAAATAGTTTTTTATACCATCAGCCAATAATGCAACGCCAGCATTTTTTTTACTGGAACCGGCATACAACGGAGTAATTTTCTGCTGAATTGTAAGATGACGAAGTGTTGAAGCAACCAACTGCTCATTAACGGTTCCGCCGAGAACTTCATTCAAAAAAACATCGTCATGTTCAGTTAAAGTATCAATCAGAAGAGTATGATAAAAATTAAATTCATTCGCTGCACTTTCCGGAATATTAAAGCTGCATTGTTCATTATTTTTCTGAATGAAAAGTTTTTTCGACAGCACATCAATAATTCCGATAAACTTACCGTCTTCATAATACGGAAAAGTCAGCACAAGTACAGGATATTGTTCCTGCAATTCATAAAAAACACGTTCAAAATCAGCCGATTCTTTATCCAATTTGTTAATGTAGAAAATCAAAGGCTTATTTTTCATTGAATCTGCACGCAGTAAATTCTCTGTTTGCGCCTGAATTCCAGATTGTCCGCACAATACTACAACAGCAGCGTCCAAAACACGAAGACAACACTCAACTTCATTCATAAAATCAACGTGACCCGGAGTATCAATTATATGAAAATCTGTACCTTTCCAGCTGCATTTTGCAACAGCAGACTGAATTGTGATACCACGTTCACGTTCTTCATAAAGGTAATCGGTGACCGTCGTTCCTTCATCGACTTCTCCCAGATAACGGCAGGCTCCGGATAAAAACAGCAATCTCTCAGTCGTAGTAGTTTTACCGGCGTCGATATGCGCTATAATTCCAAAATTGCGAATGTCAATCATGATTTCTATCTACCAAATCACTTTCGGAATGTAAAGCTTACAGGAAAAACTTCTTTTTGATGGCAGCAAATTGTGTTACTTTGTATAAATAATTTTTTTAAAAACACGGACTGAAATACAAATGAGCAACATAAATTGTCATTTCATTGATAAATATTTCATCAACAAAAAATTACCAGAAATAAAGCCAAAAGACATAATCGTTTTCCAAGTAAAAAGCGGTGCAATGCTTAGCTGTACAAAAAAAATTCTTGTTCATGAATTATTAAAAAATAAAGCCGATTTTGTGTACTGCGATGAAACAAACAGTTTTAAACCAGATTGGTCGCCCGATACACTGCGTAGCCGAAACTACATCTCCGGAATAATTGCGTTTACAGGGCAACTCTTGATAAAGGCTGATTTGCATATCCGTCCGGCATCATGTGCTTATGATTTAATTTTGCGGCTTACCGAGAAAGCAAAAAAAATTATTCATACTAATAAAATTTTGTTTGCACCGGATACATGCAGCGATTATAAACCTGATGACTGTGACGAACAAACTCTCCGTGAACATCTGCAACGTATAGGAATAGAAAATTTTTCGATTTCAATGGATTCAAATGTTTTTCATGTTCTTGCAGAAGTTAAAAATGAACCTTTAATCAGCATTTTGATTCCGAACCGTGATCAGACGGAAGACTTACGAAAATGCATAAATTCCATTCTGAATAAATCAAGTTACAAAAATTTTGAAATAATTATTATTGAAAACAACAGCAAAACAACGGAAATATTTGATTATTATGAACAACTGCAACTTAATCCGCAAATAAAAATTCTCTATTATAATGGTAAATTCAATTATTCCGATATAAATAATTTTGCAGCAAAACATGCAAAAGGCGAATATTTACTACTTCTTAACAATGACACCGAAGTTCGTTCCACAAATTGGATTGAAGAATTATTATCTTGCCTTCAGTTTCCGAATGTCGGTTGCGCCGGCGCACTTCTGACTTACTACGACAAAACAGTTCAACATGCCGGAATTGTGCTGAAAATGCAGAACGGAACTGCCGGACATTTATTTCAATACGAACTAGAAAATAAAAAAAGTTACGAACATCGGCTTGATTCAATACAAAATGTCAGCGCAGTAACCGGCGCATGTATTATGGTAAAAACTTCGATTTACAATAAGATGCATGGATTAGATAAAAAATTCGCAGTTTCTTATAACGATGTTGATTTTTGTTTGCGCCTAAAAAAAGCCGGATATTACTGCGTATTTACTCCACACGCAAAGTTGTTTCATTACGAATCAAAAAGTCGTGGAAAAAAGCGAGCTTTGCCGCAAAAAATTCGATTTTTTTCTGAAATTTTGCGACTTCATCTGCGTTATTTGCAAATGTTTCATTCCGGTGATTCATATTATTCCAAACATCTTCCACTGAATAGAACTGATTGCGACAGAAATCTCGATAAAAAGACAAGAATTTTTATCGCAATGCATAAAGA
>JBNMHA010000172.1:0-3510 GCA_050872545.1 Spirochaetales bacterium
GTATTGTCGCCTATGAATGAAGAATACAAGTTGATTACCGAAAAGGCTGCTTCCGAAGAGGAACTTGAGGACTTAAAGTTTGCGCAAACAATTGTTAAGAATGTTAAGTCAAATGCGATTGTGATTGTTAAAAATAAAATGCTGCTTGGAGTAGGTGCCGGACAGATGAACCGCGTAACAAGTGCAAGAATTGCACTGGATTGGGCCGGAGAAAAAGCAAAAGGCGCAGTAATTGGTTCTGATGCATTTTTTCCAATGGATGATACTGTTCGATTGGCAGCGGAACGCGGAATTACAGCTATAGCACAACCGGGAGGTTCTGTACGTGATGAAGACTCAATTAATGCATGCAATGAACTTGGCGTTGCGATGTACTTTACCGGAAACCGTCATTTTTATCACTAATTTCGTTTGCAGACTTTCATAAGAAAGGCGAAAACGAAATTATTTGCATGAACGAACTTATTAATGCATTAGCACTAATAAGCTTTTCCGATGGGAAAAATGAAGTGAATGCAAACTTATGTTAAAGAAAGGCGTATATAAGGGACAGACCTTAATTCTAATTTAGAATCTAGGTCTGTCCCTTAATGTTTATAGGTTGTTTTCATGTTTCGCTGCCGGTGTTGCCGGTGTCAGACCTATATACTAAAACTGCATAAGGACCTGTCCCTTAGTGTGTTTTCACATTTACCCAGTTTTGCTTCTATCCCAAATCAGAATTAGAGTCTGTCCCTTACTTGAAAGTTATCTGTTAATATTTTTTATAGAAAGGCATTAAATATAATTAAATGTCAGTAGAAAAACTAAAATAAATAAAAAAATATTACAAAAATAGTTGTGTTTATATGCAGAAAATGTTTTTATTGCCTTAAAGAATACTTTCTTTGAGGAGGTTTACATGAAAGTTTTTTTTAGAAAATTGAGAGAAAGAAACACTGTGCTTGGTTTTGCAAAATTTTTGGTGACGTTTAGTTACTGTGTTTGGCAGTAAATTGTTCGGAACCTAGCAGCAATCCATCCGGCGGTGGAAACAATGGTAATTCAAAAGAAGATACGATTAATCCGTCTCTTCCCGGAACAACCGGCGGCAAAACAAATTCAAATGATGTTTTTGCCGGAAAGACATTTTATGACAGTGCAGAGAAAGCTTCAGCTGAAACAAAATACATTTTTTCTGATGATGGAACAATTTCTGTAGTTGCATTGGATGAGGATGGAGAATCAACTGTAGCAAAATTTAATTATTCTTTAAGCGCTGATGGAAAAAAAGTGTATATGACTTATAATTCAGTCAATGAAAAAAATTATGAAGATTCACTTAAAGAATTGTCATTTGAAAATATCAAGATACAGCTAGAAGTTGTTCCTGACATTGTTAAGGCTGATATGAAATATTCTGTCGGACTTTCTAAAAGTGCATCGGATGAGGAGTTGATTGAAGCAATAAGTAATAGTAGTAAAAATTGGCTGAAAAAGATTTTTTCTACGGTATACGAATTTGACATTGTTTCTAGCAGTGAAACTCAAGTAGCGATTGAAGAAGTAAATAAATGCAATGGAGATATTTCCAAACTTTCGTCAATTTTTGCAGTATTTAAATCAGACGATGGAAAATTTCAATATTTGTTAGATGCTCCGTCCGGAGGTCTATTAAATAATAGCTATATTTATTCTGCGGATAGTTCAAAACTTTATGTAATGGAAAGAGCTGATGAAAAGAAAACCGAAGTTTCTTATTTACTGGAAGGAACAGGTAAAAATATGAAAATAAAAGCAGATTTTGGCGGAATAACTTATGAAGCTAAGTATACCGACTATAAAGCTGTTTTTTATATTTTAGATTCTTCGGATCCGACTCCGTCTTCTGATATGCCGGGAAAAGCCGGCGGCAAAGATAACGAAAACGATACTTTTGCAGGAAAGACATTTTGTGACAATGCAGATAAAACTGCTGCACAGATTTATTATGAATTTTCAGAAACAGGAACTGTTACTTTAAAAGTTCAAATGCCTTCTGAAGAGCAGCTTACGGCTATATCGGAAATAAAGTACTCTATCAGTGATGACGGAAGCATGATTTACATGAAAGTTTTAAAAGGTTTAACTCCGGAGGCAACGCCAAAATTTTTGCCTGAAGAAGAATATATTTCTTATGCAAAAATAATGATTGCACAGAGTATAAAAGATGATGATATAAAAGCGATGTTGGCTGGATTTTCTTTTCTGCTAAAGAAAGGGCTGCGTACTGCCTGAGCCTTAATATTTCAGCTTCATCTACTGATGATGAAATTATTGAAGCAACAAAGAATGAAACAGTTGAAAGAACGTTAGTTGGTATAAGAAGATTATTTTCATCAACGTATACTTACACATTGGAAAAAGGGACATCTTCAGAAGGAACTTTGACAGAAATTATAACTTGGAAAGATGACCTTTCAAAATTCATTACAATGGGTGGACAGTATAAGAATGCAGATGATGCAGATTATGAATTTAATCTGAATACTGAAAGTCTTGGAATTATAAGCGGCTCTTATGATATAGCAGAAAAAAAGACTTTTTCTTTATCAGAAGATAGTTCGGAATTTGTATCTGATGACGGAACTACCATTCCTTATACATTAACTGAAAATGGAAAAACACTTTCTATTACTGTTGATGGAAAAGAAATGACAGCAACTTATCAACCTCATTTAATTGAATTATTCCCAATGGAATAAGTTTTTATTCTAAATAATATGCCCTGATTTTGAAGTATGCTTCATTATTGGGGCATTTTTTTGTTTTCACAAGGGACAGACCCTAATTCCGGAATGGGATTAGGGTCTGTCCCTTTAGTGTTTAACACGTCATTCTCATGCTTAACATGGGAATTTGTGGCGATTGGTGTCAGACCTATATACTAAAATAGTATAAAAACCAGTTTTTTAGCTTGTTTTAGTATCTGTTTGGCTTTATTTATTCCAAACTAGAATCAGGGGCTGACACCGTATATTGCAAAATTGGCATTTTTTCCAAACCTAATAGCCAAAGCGAAGAAGAATTACAAATAATCAGCATGTTTTTCTATAAAACGAGTTTTATTTCGGAAAAGTAAGGCGTGGAAGCTGGAAATAAGAAGTTAAAACAAGCATTTGAAAATAAATTTGCAGACAGTTCGCCTACGAAGCTATTCAAAAAGTATGAAACATAGCGATTATTGAGCTAGTCGAAATATTAGCTAGCTATATATGGTAGTTTCGACATAATCAAAAACTAAAGTTTTGACTTACTCAACCACCGAAATAAAGCTAGGCATAAAAAATACCGCAATTGAATAAAATTAGTAATTCAAATACATTAATTTGTAATTAAACCGCTTTCAGCAGGTCAAGGTCTGTCCCTATTAATCCAGCGAGTAATTTCCCTCGCCAATATCTTCCCAAACCTCGTAAAATAGGTAGTCCTCTGCACGTTTCGCAAGCCCGGCACGAACCGGATTTTCCTCGATATACACAAAAACGCGCA
>JBNMHA010000173.1:0-3491 GCA_050872545.1 Spirochaetales bacterium
ATGGCGAAATCTTTTTTTGGTATGGGAAGTTAGGGGACAGACCTTAATGCTAAATTAGGATAAAAAAACCGGGTAGGTTGTTATGCTACTTTAGCATTAGGGTCTGACACTTGTGGTTCTTGCATGTAAATTGGTGCCAAGCTTGTATTCTATTTTAGAATCAAGGTCTGACACTTGTTTTCATGTCATTCTCGTACTTGATACGGGAATCTATTTTTAATTTTTACAGGAGATTGTCGGAGCGAGTCCGACAATGACATGTGAGATAAAAGCCCGAAGATGATAAACTGTTCCTTCGACAAGCTCAGGAACCATTGCACCTTATTTGCAAATTGTTCCTAAATGAACCAATGAGCATGTTTTTTTTCTTTTGAAGTTATAGAAACTTTTCTTTTTTTGATTGCAAAAAAAAAGAAAAGTTTCTAACTCGTTTACCACGTTTTGCCCCCAAAACGAAACTTCACTGCCGGCTTGCACGGCGAATTGCAAATTGAAGCACAAATGTCAAAAACTCTAAACAAAATTGCATTGCCTCGCCTGTGAAGACAGGCAAAATGCCTCTTGTCAACCGTAAGGTTTTTATTTAACCAAAGCAAAAGATTCCCGTGTCGTAGCACAGGAATGACATGTAATCTAACCGCAAGGCTTAGGCATTTTAAACTCACGTTCAGTTTTGTCGCCGACTTGTCAGCAGTGTGTCTTTGCCAAGCGCAAGCCAACGCACTTTAAAGTAAAGTGGCACTTGGTGCAGCCAACGGCTGCAAATGACACTATGAACAACCGTAAGGTTCCATTCCAGCAAAACGGCAGATTCCCGTGTCGTAGCACGGGAATGACATGTAATGTAACCGCAAAGCTTAGGCACTTTAAATTTATGTTTAGTTTTATCGCCGACTTGTCGGCAGTGCGTCTTTGCCAAGCGCAAGCCCTACGCACTTTGAAGCAAAGTGGAACTTAGCCGTCTGCTTTCGGCAGACAAATTGTCATTTGTGAACTGTAAGGTTTTTTGTCATAAAACAACAGTTTTTCAATAACCTCGACTTGACATCATGCTCTTTTTATTATACCAGTATCAATTTTGTAATGATTACATTTTATAATAAGCAATCGATTAAGGAGAACAACATGTTGAATGATGAACACGGAAAAATATATATCGCTTGGGACAGTAAGTTTGAACTGGGAATTCCTGTAATTGACAACCAGCACAAGAAGCTTGTAAGTTTGTGTAACAACCTTTATGAAGCACTTATGAAAAACAAAACAGAAGGCATTCCGGCTTGGCAGTCGTCACTTACTGATACTCTGCGTGAGTGCGTAGATTATGTAAAAACTCATTTTCATGATGAAGAAGCAATCTTGAAAGCTGTCGGATACGTAAATTATGCTTCACATAAAAGAGCGCACGAAGATTTTATCCGTAAAGTTTTGGATACTACAAGAGAATTTGACAAAGCCACATTCACTACAGCATTTCAATTTGTGCGCTTTCTTTATGACTGGATTCTGCACCACATTGCACATGAAGACAAACTTTATGTAAAAAGAATTCAGGAATATTACAGAGAACGCCAAAGTCAAAAATAATCTACTTCTTTTTAATACAGGGCTGTTTTCTCAAGGAACTAATAAACAATTCTTGAGAGCAGCCTTTTAATTTATCCTACTCTGTTTACTGGCTAACATTTGCAAAAATATGTATAACCTCAACTTTGTTTCGGAGGAAAATATGGGACTATTTTTTCACTATGCAGATTCTGTTGATTCAATGAAAAATCTTCTGTTCGATGAGCTAAATAACGATAATGAAGATATTTTTGTTCCGCAGCGAATAATAGTGCCTAATATTAATGTAAAGCGTTGGCTTCAGCTGGAAATTGCCAAAAAAAACGGAATATGCGCAAATCTTGACTTGAGCTACTTGGAAAAAACACTAATTGCGTTACTGGATGAATGCAGTGGTGAAAAAGCTGATTATCACAAATATATTTTTCTCGGAGACAGTGACAGGCAAATTGATTTGCAGCTTATGGTGCTTTCTGTTTTGGAAAATGGGAAAAATGATTCGGATATGCAGCCGGTCTACAGATATTTAGGGGAAAATCCGGAACGAAAAGATGCTCAGACACGGCTCTGGCAGCTATCGGAAAAATTAGCGTATTACTTTAGAGAATATGAATATCAGCGTTCGCAAATGATAGAAGCTTGGCGAAATGACAAAAATTTCTTTAGTAATGAAAAAGAATCTACCGCAAAAATGGAACGCTGCCAACGCGCTATATACCGTAAAATTTTTTGTGATGCAGATTGTCTTACAAAAAAATACGGAAAAGACAAAGTTTACACTACTCTGCCGATTTATGCAGAAAATAAACTACGTAAAATAGATTCTCTGCCACAACCTGAAAACAAGAAGAAAATCTTCATCTTCGGACTGTCGCAAATTTCGGCGTTTCATTTTAAACTAATTGTTCATCTGCAAAAATATTACGACTTTCATATTTTTCAGCAGAATTTCTTTGCTGTATTTCACAATGAACCGCAATTGCCATGGGAAAGCAAAGAATTTGACCTACAAAAAAGCGAACCTAATGAACTTGTACGAAGTTGGGGAAAAACTTTCAGCGAAAATTTTAAAGTCTTCAAAGATGCGTGCAGCAATACAAAAGTTTCAGCAGAATACCGCATTGGCAAAACTTCCGAACCAAAGACAATTCTTGACCGATTGAAGCTTTCGATTCTGAACAAGAAAGAGCCGGAGCAAAATATTCAACCGGATTGTTCACTGCAAATATTCGGTTCTCCGTCGCTGCGGCGTGAAGTAGAAACAGTTGCAGACAGCATTCTTGCCAATTTAAAAGCCGATCCGACTTTATCGCAAACTGACATTGCAATTCTGGTTCCGGATATGGACGCTTATCAGCAGCACTTACGAAGCGTTTTTTATGAAATCGGCAGTGGCTTACATTATAACTTGAGCAATATCAACGCCGGCACAGAAAGTCTTTTTGCAAATGCATTGATTTGTGCACTACAGACTGCCGTCGGGTCATTTACACGGCCGGAAATTGTGCGCCTTTGGCAAAACCCGTGCTTCGCCGCCGCACATACTTCGGAGGCGTTTTTTGAACAATGGCTTGATTGGATTGACAAACTAAACGTTTTTTACTGCTACGACAAAAAGGACAAAGCAAACTACAGCAGTGCAGAAACATCACACTTTACTTGGGAAAATGCGCTGCGGCGGCTGCGTTTAGGGCGACTTATGGGTGAAACGCCGGAAAACACGAATATCAATCCAGAAATTAATCCAGCTCCGTTATGTGGCGCGGATGAACTGGAATTATTCAGCAATACAATGGAAGATTTATTCTGCGCTTTTAAAGAAATGCAGCAGCCGCATACAGGTGAGGAATGGAAAAATTTAATCAACAACTTCACGCAGCGTTTTTTGGCAATTCCGGAAGATTTGCAGATAGAAGAAATGCCGG
>JBNMHA010000174.1:0-3291 GCA_050872545.1 Spirochaetales bacterium
CTTCGTACCAGCCGAAAAATGTGTACCCTGTTCTTGCAGCAGTTCCTCAAGTAACTTTTTCTGTTTCCTTAAAGACCTCCGATTTACCATCATAATTTCCGCCGTTCAACTCATAAGTTATGTTATGACTTCCCCTGTCAAGCCACTTTGCGTAAAGTGTCACAACATAACCGTTTTCTGCAGAAAGATTTTTCATTTTCTCGCCTGCTTTATATTTTTTACCGTTTTGCTCAAGGCTCCAACCGCCAAAGTTATAGCCAATCTTTGCAAAAGCGTTTTCCGGTAATGCAAATTCCGTATCATAAACCGCCTGAATATCCGCTACATCGCCCGTTGCGTCAGCTGCATTTTTATCAAACTTAACGGTGTATTTATTCGCAGTCCACTTTGCGTAGAGCGTCACTGCATTATTAAAGCTCACCGTCTGCCCATCGGTATACTCGACTTCATTCGCATTTGCCTTCTTTGCCCAGCCTGCAAACTCATAGCCCATTCTGCTGAATCGATTCATTGTCAATGTCTGCGATTCACTGCGGAAGAACTCCTGCTGCTCCATTGTGCCGCTTCCGCCATTGCTGTTGAATGTCACGCTGAAAGGTTTCTGCGCTTCCGAGAAATCGAAAAAATTGCTGCACGAAAATAACAGAAATCCTGCAAATATCAGCGACAAAACTTTTAACTTCTTCATAATATCCTCCTTAAATTAATGAATTTCCTCTATGATTATTTCTACTCGCCTATTTTTCCAGCCCTCTTTCTTTTTAGTTGTCACTGGTTCACGTCCGCCATGCCCCTGCGCCTGCAAAGCCGCCGCCGGTACACCTCGCTTAATCAATGCCTTGCGCACACTCTCGGCACGTGACAGCGAAATCTCATCAGCCTGCGCCATATCCTGTTCCGTTTTGATTTCCAAACCGTTTGCATGTCCCACAATCAGATGGGTATAACCCGACTGATATTTTTTCAGAATATTCGCAAATTCATCGAGAATGCGCTCGTTTATTTCCCTCTTCTCCTGCGGAAGTTCGTCGTAAGTATTTTTATTTGCCTGAAATTCTATTGATGATGATGTAATTTTGATTTTGCCGTCAGCAGTCCGGACTTCCCTTATTTCCTTTAGGAATGGACTTTCATCTTCTGCTGTTCCGATATTTTTCCCGGTAATCTGGAAATTGCATTGGTATGCCGCACCGGGAATAAACAGATTATCTTCAAAGTTAATTCTCTTTGGTACATTTTTGCCGCCATGTTTGCGAAAGACTGTCGCACCGACAGGGTCTTTTATTGTAAAATACCATTTCGTTATTTCATCATTTACATCTACCCAGAAATCAGCAGAAACAGTTTCATCGACATTTTCCGTCAGCAAAACTTTTATTCGTGCCTCAGAAGCGTCTGCTTTCACAACCTTTTTAGCAGGACGAGGTGAATGCGCTCTTACGCCCAATGTCATTGTAGGATAGCCCATTACTCCGTGTGAATCAGCCCAAAGCGTAACGGACGGTCCTGTATAAATTGTCAGGTTCGGTAAAACGTGAAAGTCTAAATAATAGCCTGTTCCGGCAATAAACATCCCTGTTGTGGCATATTTCAAATCCCTGTTTCGTTCTTTATCCCAGTTGTTTTGCCAATGACTCAATATTACCAAACCGCCGCCCACCGTTACCTGCGGTCTCATTCCAAACCAATGAGGAAACGCAGGAATCAAGCTGTCGTCCAAAGTTCGGGCTGCGGCAGCTTCAAATCGGAAAAGCCCTGTTTTTTCAAACAGTCCCATACTGCCGTCACCCTCCCAGAAGTACGTTCCGCTTATCAAGCCGCCGAACTGCCATCCGCGAAAATCTACTCCGCCCTCAACAGTCGCACCCAGCCCCAGCAGCGACATAAAAGCAGAACGTTCTCCGCCCAAAAATACCGGAAAATTGCAATCTGCGCCGCCGCCAGCATACCAGCCTAATTTTCTTGACACATCAGAACTTTCTGCAAACTCCGCACATAAAACCAGCAGATACAGAAAAAGCCAGATTCTTTTCATAAAAGTTTCTCCTATTCACACTTAATTAATCTGATATTGAATATTTACAATACAGATAGAATCTATGTCGAAACCGCTTGCATATTCTAAAACGAAATACTTTGATTTCAATTCACACAATTTCACTGTGTTATTTAGACAAAATATTCATTTGTATTGAAATATTGCACTTACTATACATTGTATTACTGTTATTTACAAGACAAAATTTTAAAACATTTGTTTTTCTGTGTGTCTGTTTAAGAAAAAATTGACATATTAGGGAACATGGGTCTACAGAACACGTTTATTAATAATTTGAAATTTTACAGAAAAAGAGCCGGGCTTACACAAGCTCAGCTGGCATTGTTAATTGATAAGAGTTTTAATTATATTAATGGTATAGAATGCGGCTCATTTTTTCCGCCGCCCGATGTAATAGAAAAAATAGCAATAGAATTAAATGTCATTCCGGTACAACTTTTCAGCGAAGACAGCTGCCCGATAAACATTGTCAATTCCAATAAAGAAAAGATAGTAGATGAAATAAGTCAAAATCTATACATCTGCTTAAAAGATGAAATTCATAAAGAAATCAGAAAGGTTTTAGAAAAATAATTTCGACTGGGAATTGTTAGTTATCAGTTAATAGAATATCGCACAACTAATTTGCGATTATATGGCTAAAGCTTGTATTATGCACCATTTCAAACTTATGCGCTTTCATTTCCGTGCTTGCTTTTTTTGCCATTTCCCTGATTTAGCTTTCTCGTCATTCCCGCACTTGATCTACAGTGTTTACTCTAGTAAACACTGGGAATCTACGTAGTGTTTTACGAGAGATTGTCAACCGAGTTTGCTTCGCAAACGTCGTGAATCGAGTCCGACAATGACAGGTGAAATAAAAGCCAAAAGACTGAAAACTGCCGAGAATGACACGGCAATCAGCGCAAAAGTTTCTAAAGCTTTTCTATTTCCTCTGGCAATAAGCCGGTAAAATGCGCAATCATGGCAACCGGCATATTTTCAGACTTCATGCTTCTCGCAGTTTCAAGCTTTGCTTCCCTTGCACCTTGAGTAATACCAAGCGAAATGCCACGTTTTTCACCGATTGCGATTCCCTCATTGCGACCACGTTCTTCACCAAGTTTTTTACCAATTGCAATTCCTTGTTCTTCGCCGGCAGCAAAGCCGATATTGTAAGTTTCTTGTTTTAACATTTGCAGTGTCATATATTCAGCCCTCCATTCTTCATTGCCATGCACTCGGTGCAGTTC
>JBNMHA010000175.1:0-3288 GCA_050872545.1 Spirochaetales bacterium
GAATGATTATTTTCAAGGTGAGTTGGTAAAAACAGACTGCTCGCAGAAAATTACATCGTTACAAGCAAAAAGTGGAACAGATAGAACTTTTTTCTGTCCGATGCGATTTTTTGCGGTAACCAAAGATGAATTGTTGATTATGGATGATGGGGCTTTACCTGATGAAAACGATGGTGGAACACCTGAGCAAAAAAACAGATTGGCAATTTTCAACTTTGCCGATGAAAAAGTAACTAATTTCAGTGATATGAAAGAAGATTTGCTTTATAACTTTGAGCCGTCTTTCTAAAAACTTAACTTATTTTCGACCACTGACAATAATGCAAAGCATGCAGCCGGAAATGAAGCAAACTTCATTAGCTAAGTTACTGAAAAACTGTCATTTCCAATAGACACTGAAAGTTGTAGAAGCATAGACTTTTTCTGTGGACTATTCATCAGTTGCACGCTTTGTTTATTTTTCATGAAAAATATGCACGCCGTTCCAATTTTCCGGCGGCTTTTTCATATAATCAGTAGCACGTTCACGCATAATCATTGCCGGCTGGTCTTGAATATATTTTAAAACAGTGTTCATGCATTTTATGGCATTGAGCCATTCGCCGTTAAAGTAATATTTAACGCCTTCTTCATACAGTTTGTACAGCTTCAGTTTATTTTTCCCAATGCCGTTTTTATTTGCAAGCAGTTCGTAGATTGTTACTGGATGAGATTTACCTTTTACTGTAATGCGATCGAGTGTGCGGAACTCAAACTCATTTTTTACCAGATTATAAGTATTTTCACTTACAATAATTTCGGTATTATAAAATTTGTTTATTCCCTCAAGTCGGCTTGCCAGATTAACATTATCACCCAGAACAGTATAATTTATTCGCTTTTCATATCCCATATTGCCTACAATTACTTTGCCGGTATGAATCCCCATTCTTGTTTTGAATGCCGGTTTGCCCTCTCGTTTCCATATATGCGACAGATTGAATATTAAATCTTTGCAAATTAAGGCACTTTTACATGCAAGATACGCATGATTTTCGAGTGTATTCGGTGCGCCCCAAAATGCCATAACGGAATCTCCGATGTACTTATCCAACGTTCCTTCATTATCAAGAATAGTGCGTGACACAGCAGAAAAATATTCACAAAGCTGATTCAACAGAGCCTTAGGCGCAATTGACTCTGAAATATTTGTAAAATTTTCTATATCTGAAAAGAATATAGTAAGTTCTTTTTCTTCACCGCCGATGCTTGCATCCTGCTGATTTTCAATCAGTATACTTACAACTTCCGACGGAACGTATTTTTTAAAGTTTGTAATTCCTTTTTTCATTCCGTCAAATGAAGTAAGCATTTCATCGATTTCACGTATCGAAGTACGAATTTTGTAATTATTGGAAAGGCTTAATTTTTTAATTTCATTCATTTCCAATGATAAAAGTTTAAGCGGTTTGGAAATAAATGCGGAAAGGAAGAATGATAATATTATAACTATGAGTATTACAATCATCGAAATAACAAAAACAATTCGGCTGTTTTTGTAGAATGCAAGCATTATGTCGTTGTCCGGAATTACAATTCCTATATTCAAATTAAGTCCTGTATCGGTTGCCAAATTTGAAAATTGCGAGAAATACATTTTGCCGTCATTTTTAAAACTGAACGGAACATCGCTTTTTGTTCTGTGCTTAAATGCCGCCGTTATGATTTTGTCATCGCATTCTTCGGCTGTTTTTAAATTGTTTGTTTCAGAAAATAAAATATCAGCACTATTTTTTGAAGTTATCGGCTGCGCTAAAATTTGTCCGTTTTTATCAAGAATAAAAAGTTTTGAATTAGGCGTAAGGCTTATTTTTCCGAGAAATAACGATAAATCAATAATGTCAATATCAATACATGAGACTCCGAGCAATTCTCCGTTGTTTTTATAAATTGGCATGGCGCATGTCAAACCGGGCATTTTTGAGGCTGAAAAGATGTATATATCAGTCCAAGAGATTTTTTTATTGTCTGCCGCAAGTTTGTACCAGCTTCGCCGACGTGGGTCATAACCTGTTTCCAAATCTTCATCATGAGTAGGCGAGGAAACATTGTAAGTTCTGTTTTCGTGAACATATCGAATATGAATGCTTTCGGAATCTTGACTTACATAACGTCGGCTGAATGAATTGTCCGGCATTCGCTGCTGCATTATCATTTGCCCTTGTGTATCTGCCGCATAAACAGATGTGAATGTGTCGTTATTTTTAATCATTTGCAGAAAGTATGAAAACTCACGTTCACTATCATTCCAAATGTCGTTCCATTCTTCATCCCAATATCTTGCAGCAATTTCACGATTAGCACGTTCTGCTTTATCAAAAGTTTCCTTAGATTCACGTTTTACCGAATTGAGAATTTCTCCCATAAGCTGATTTGCTATTGAATACACGGCGGAGCGTGTTCCGGCAAAATAAATTGCAATTATAATTGCCGCAGTTGTAATAATCAGCACTGTATTTGTAATTATCAGTGCATCACGGATTTTCATTTTCATAGTTTCTTCCTTTATATAATAGTTGCTTTTATCACAACAATTTTTATTTGTCTATTGACAGAAAGTTTAATATATGGTTTTAGTAGTAAAAAAAATACTACTAAGAAGTAGGAGGCTGCTTTGTCGGATGAATTACTAAATTATTTGTGCAATATAGGATTTTCACGAATTGAAGCACTTGTTTACTGTACGCTTGTGCCGGAAGAAAAAATGGGCGGTTACCAAATAGCCAAAAAGCTGAACGTTCAGCGTCCGTCTGTATACAGTGCGCTTACAAGTCTTGAAAATCGCGGTTTTATTACTGCCGTTCCCGGTGAAACAACAGAATACTCTGCGGTTTCGCCTGACATTTTAATGGATGAACTTTCACGTCGTTACTCGGAAAATGCTGCAAAGGCAAAAACAGAACTGGAAAAATTAACAGACGGACACAAAAAGCAGGAACGATTTGTAAATATTACCGGAAAATCCAACCTTATCAATGCAGTAAACCGTTGCATTGATACCGCGCAAAAAGAAATAGTTTTTACTTGTTCAATGAATTTATCTTCGTTTGAAAATGCATTAAAAAATGCTGCAAAACGTGGTGTGCGAATCGTGCTGTTCAGTTGGAGCAACCTCGATACGCTTGATATTCCGCTGGAGTTTTACTGCGGTTATGACGGTGCCGTATCATGCGCAGAACAGCGAATACTTCTTGTTTCTGATGAAATGCATTGCATTATCGGAAGCAACGACCGGTCTGCACTTTATCC
>JBNMHA010000176.1:0-3243 GCA_050872545.1 Spirochaetales bacterium
GCATCAAGTATTGCCATTGCGGTTGTAACAACGGAAAAATTGCCGTGATTATAGTCAAAGCCTATTCCCAGTCGGTTATTCATGGAATTTTCGGTGTTGTAATTATAATTAAATGCGATTGGGAAAAATATTCGGCTATTTGGTGAAATTTTTATTAACGGCTTTGCGACGGTATAAAAACGGTTTTTTATGCTTGTCAGAAGTCCTGTATACATTTGAAAATTTGGCGTTTCAATTAAACCGATGTGCGCCGAGTGAGAATTCTGCATGAACTGTGCTTTACTTGCAGCGATTGCGGAAAAGCGTTTGGGCTTGGGAATATCGCCGATTTTTTTTGCCAATGTGTTACCCAGAATGCGCGCTTTATTAATATGTAAAACTTCGTCACTTTGATGAAGAAAATGACGCTTTTCCTTGCTTATATTCAAGCTGTTTCTGCGCTCTTCCAGAAGATAAAGCGAATCAATCGGGTCGGTTATATTGTCTTCAAATTTTTCTATTACAATGACTTCTTCTACTGATTGGCAAAAAAGAATGTTGGAATAAAAAATCAGAAATATTATACACAGTATTATTTTCGCGAAAGTTTTATTCTCAATAGTCATTATAATTTTCCGACCGGCGGAGAGTTATTTTTTCCACTGAAAGGACATAAATGAAGTACTTACAGATAATTCAATGTAGAAACCGCTGTACCAGTTTTCGGGAGAAGATTCGTTTAAATAACTGTAATTTGACATATTTTCCATCATGTAATCCGGAACCATAGGATAACATGTGAGACCTACTTTCAGCATAGGAGTAAGTTTGTATATTACTGTAGCGGTTTTCTTTAGGAATATATCGTATCCGAGTAAAACGGACGGAGTGAAAAAAGGTGAGAAGATTTCATCATCGTAAGGTTTTACTACAGATGCGTAGGACTGAAACATGAAATTGGCATCAAACCCGAATCCCCATTTTAAGTCAGTACGCGGAAATGTACCGGTGAAATATAAATCTAGTTTGAAGCCGGAATAAAATGCACCGCCTGATTTTAGGTCGATGTCGTGCATTTCGCTCCAAGTCATTCCGTCGTTTGTGTGTCCCATGTAGTTTAAGCCCAGAAATACAACATCCAAGCCACCGAAGAGACTGATTCTTGAGCCTCTTGTTTTTCCCATATCCCAAATTACCCATTCTGCGCTTGCACCGAAAGAACCACCAGTTGTATTTGTCATGATTTTTTGGTTTTCAAAAGTATCGGTGTTTGTGCTTGTTCGGCGTTCCCAAAATTGTGCATTAAAAACAGAAGAGCGTCCTTGTATGAAAATGTCTTCCGCAAAAAGCGATGTGAAAGCAGTGAATATCATGAAAATAAGAACCAGATTTTTTTTCATAGCAAAATCTCCGTTAAGGATTAGTATTTTTTATTTTACAGGCTTGGCAAACATTATTGTTAAACGCAAAGAAAGCTGTATAATTGCAAAATATTGCGACTGTATTTATAAGGAAGAATATAATATGCAGCCGTTTGTTTTTTGTAGTTTTTCCTGTTTTTTAAACTGCAATATTCATTTCTTTACCGCTTAAAAAATCAGCGAAATATAAATGTTTTGATTTGCATTGTCAATAATCTTTGCCTTACGGCTGTTCAGAGACGTACTCCATTGCAAAGGGACAGACCCTAATACTAAAATGGAATATGGGTCTGGCACCAATTCATATAACGGTATGAATTGGCTTAGAACATTGAAAATTTATATGATTAAGCTTCTATTTTTTAAGTCTTCTGCCAGCAAAAAAACTGCATAATGCGGAATTGTTAAAATATCATTTTCTTGATTGTAGCCAAAATTATTTGATGAAATTTTTATAGCCGTACATTTTCCGTTGTTTTGACGAAAATCTGCCAGCGAACCAAGGTTGCCCTTTTCTTTTTTAGTGTCAATAGGATAAAGTTTTCCGTTTGAATATATTATGAATTCAAATTCGTGCGTTTGCTTTCCTGTCCAATAAAACAGCGGAATTTCTTTTGCCGCAAGCTCACAAGCTACATAATTTTCATAAAACACACCGGATAATGTGTTTCTTCTGTCTTTTACAAAAAAAACAGCTTGGCTAACTTGACTTTGATATGTAAAAATTCCTACATCTGCAAGATATAACCTAAAGAGTCCGGCAGATTCCTCTTGAATCGGTAAAGTTATATGGCCTTTTATATTTTTACAGCGATAAATGACATGGGCAAGTTCTAGCCATTCGTAGGCATTAAAATAATCACGGTTGGATTTTCCGTGCTCTATAAGGGAAATCTTAAAATTCTTGTTTTCCTTGTTCAATTGGGAAAAAATGTTTTTGTAGACATTTCGGGTTTTTAGAATTGTTTCGGATGAAACGTTGTAAGTGTCCATATCTCCCAAATAGTTGTTGTAGACTTCTTTTAAAGTTGCAGTCGCATCAACATAAGATTTTTCCTGAATAAAAATATCAAGTGCTTCCGGAAGTCCGCCAATTGTAAGATATTCGTATAACAAATCCATTGCCATATCGTGATAAGGATGCTGCAATACTGATTTTGTGGCATAAGATTTCTTTATCATATCCAAAATCACAGGATTCACGTTCATCAGATATTCTTCAAAAGAAACTGGATATACGGTAAGAGAATCAATTTTACCAACAGGAAACAGAAAATCGTCAGATGAGTCTTTTTTTTCTTGTTGCTTGATTGAGAGACGGACAAGCGAACCTGTGGCAATAACAGGAATTTCCCGATGATCCTGACAGAAGTATTTAAGTGATGATAAAACTTGACTGCATTGTTGAACTTCATCAAAAATCAAAAGCACTTTTTCGGAAAGTTTTTTGCCGAATCTTGCTTCAATGTAAGTTATATAATTGTCGGCATTTGAAGTCGTGGAAAAATATGCACGAGCTTGATCATCTTTTTTTAGATCAATATATACGAAATTATTAAAATATCTTTTTGCAAAAAGCTCTTTTATAAGGTAAGTTTTTCCAACTTGCCGCGCTCCCCAAACTATAAGCGGTTTTCTTCGCGGTGATTTTAACCATCTTTCAAGCTCTTCAAGTTTTTTTCGTTCCATCATTATTCCTTTTGTTCTTGAAAATACAAGTTTTATAGTATTATTTCAATTGAGATTTACAAGTTTTATGATGAATTTTGCACCTATAAATACAAGTTTTATGATGAATTTTGTACCTATAAATACAAGTTTTATGATGAATTTTGTACCTATA
>JBNMHA010000177.1:0-3214 GCA_050872545.1 Spirochaetales bacterium
CAATTTATTTTCATAATCTTTGATAATATTTTCACGTATTTTCAGGTTTTCTTTTGTAATTTTGAGCTTTACTTCTTCATTTTCATTCTCAAAATCATTCAGTTTTATTCCGCGGTCATCTGTAATCACAACATTTTCCGCAGTTGCCCTGTCAATAGAATTAACAATCAATTCCTGATAACCTTTAATTTCACGCTTATGTTCCGCTAAATTAATTCCCCATTTAGGCGTTAATACAACTGCAACTTTTACCGGGTCGTCATTCTTTGTAAATACGCTTTTTTCCGGCATAGTAAACGCAACATCGGCTTTTTCGATGAGTTCAGAACTTTTAAGCATTTCTTCCAATTTGTTCTGCACCGCATAACGCACTTTAATGTCGTTTTCAAACTTGGAACTTGTAATGTTTTTTGATTGAATTATATCAAGAAACGAATATCGGCTCTTAGGCATAAAACCGGTTTCAGCCAATTTCATAATCGTTCGATTTTTCACTGACTGATTGGCAACTAAAATTTGATTTTTCCCTTTTGCCACATATTTAACATTCATTTCTGAAAGTTTTGTAGCAATTCTGTCAAAATCTTCCTCCGCTAATTGGTTGTTAAACAGCGGCACACCGTTTCCTGATGTGGAAACAGCCAAAATAACTACAACTGCAATAATCGCGGCACCTAATATTACACCGCCTATAATTTTTTGTGTTGTTGTGATTCCCTTCCATATTTTAGAAAGATTATCCAACCCTTTTTTTAAGAAATCAGGCACAATTCCCCTCCCCTTTGGAAATACGTTTTCCCGAAATATCCAAATTTTTTTTAATTGCTTACTTTTTATTTCGGCAAAAAAACAAACCGGTTAAGCTTAATTCTGACATTTTTTGTAAATTATCAGAAAAAACTTCAGTTTATTAAGCTCAGTGCCGAAACTCCCCATTTTTAGGCACTGAACAATAATTTTATCTCAGATTTAAAATTTCCTTGTAAGCTCTTATTGCACGATCTACAAGACCTTTTGTAAATAATACAGCCATTTCAGCTTCTTCAGCTGCAATCTGAACATCATGAATATCAACACTTTCCGGATCTACAGCCAGCTGCGTAGCCAGAGCTGTTGATTTATTTTCCAAGTCATTAACTTCGCCGATTGCTTTATTGAACATCTGCGCAAATGAAGATGTTACTTTTTCGCCTTTAACTGATGAACGTTTTGTGTCTGTGATGTGATTTTCATAAATAGAATTCATGCGGACAATGTCGCCTGAAACTTGTGAAGTCGATAAGATTTCCATTCCCTCCCCCCCAGAGTTCTTTAAGATATATAACAGTTTAAATTTCTATGCAAGATATTCATGATAAAAAAAATTCAGAAGAAAAAATAATCTCATTTTTCTTCACTTTTTTACTTATTTACCAATTTCCAACGCTTTAAAAAACATATTCTTTTCATTTTGAATGGAAGAAATATTTGCTTCGTATGCTCTTGAAGCACTTATCATATCTACCATTTCAGTAACCATATTTACATTCGGATATTCTACATATCCTTTTTTTGGACCGCTTTTTATTGCATCGGGATGAGACGGATCATAAACCATTCTCAATGGCGCAGTATCTTCCTTTATTTCCACAACTTTTACACCGCTGCATCCCGGAGTTTGCAAACTTTCCGGCAAAAGCGGAGAACGATAAACACGCTCGTCATTTCTCGGACGTAGAATCGCCATGCTTCGGCGAAAGGCATTTCCGTCCGGTGTACGAGTTGTATTTGCATTTGCAATATTATTACTGATCACATCCATGCGCACACGCTGAGCCGAAAGACCGGTTCCGGCAATATCCATTGAAGAAAAAATTCCCATAGATTATTCTCCTTATCCTCTTAAAATAAATTTCAGTTTGTTAAATTCTTTAGCAGTTCTTTGTGCAAGGGCATTGTAATACATGGTATTTTTTGAATGCTCCAGCATTTCTTTATCCATATCCACCGAATTGCCGTCATTGTTTTGATAAGTATTAAATTCAGTAATCTTTTTAGCTTTGACACTGCGGTAATCCTGTGCTCGTGTAAGCGGAATGTGGCGTGAATCGGTAGTCAGCATAGGGGCACTGTTTGCTTCTTCTTTTTCACTTCGCAAAGCCCGCTGCAACTGCGCCTGAAAAGTAATATCCTGTCTTTTATAATTCGGCGTTGTCGCATTAGCAATATTATTCATTATCACACCGGAACGCTTGCTTGCCGCTCCCATTGCCATCTGCATAATATCTATAGATTTTGCCGAACTTCCTCCGTGAATTACCATTTTATGCTCCTTAAATAATTCTTAGTTATCACTATCGGCTTAGATTTTTTTTCCTTAATAACAAAATTGCATTAGCTTAGGGATATAGCGTAATTTGGGTGCAGACCTGCATTCCAATTTAGAATTAAAAGTAATTCATTGTGTTGTAGTGGTTAGTTATAAGCTTTCAGTTATTAATTTTTAGTTAATAAGAAGAACCGATATGAGGCTTTGGAACTTTAAAATTAAGCTGCACAAAACGCAGCTAATAACCGTAATTTTTCTTCTAAACTCAAGCTTAATTTATAAAACGAGGCGGCTTAATTTTAAAAGTCAGCTGCTTGTTGCTGTATTTATCAAAAAAAGAAAGCTTAGTAGCAGCAAGACAAAGTCGAATATCCGGATATTTACTGTCACTTCTTGCATATAATGGATCACCAAGCACAGGACAACCCAAATACGCAGCATGAACACGAATCTGATGTGTGCGCCCGGTACAAATTCTTACCTTTACAAATGAATAATTACCAACATGACGCACTACGTGAAATATTGAGTGGCTGTTTTTTCCGCCACGTTCAACAACCGCCATTTTTTTCCTATTATGCGGATTTCTGCCGATTTGGTTAATAACTGTCTGGTGATACGGCAGCAGCTTACCTTTCAGAACAGCACTGTATATTTTTTTAATTTTATGGTCATGAAAAAGTTTGGAAAGATATTCTTGCGAATCACGATGACGAGCAACAATTATCAACCCGGAAGTATCCTTATCCAGTCGATGAACGATTCCGGCACGCAGTTTAAGTTTATTTAAATCTTCCGTATCTTCTTTTTTAAGCCTGATTTTATCAAGCCCCCACAAAGCATGAACAAGGGTACCGGTATAATTGCCTTTCGCCGGATGAACAACCATTCCGCACGGTTTATTTA
>JBNMHA010000178.1:0-3212 GCA_050872545.1 Spirochaetales bacterium
AGCCAGTCATTCAGCTGAATGACTTTGCCTGATTTACTGAAAGTTCCGCCTAATTCTATTACAACAGCTTCAGATTTTTTGCCATTGCTGACGTATACTTCTTTAATCTCACGGACAATTCCGGGAATCGAAGCATGAACATTAGCTGAAATTTCACCGTCCGCAACGGCAATCAGCTGCCCTTCTTCCACAACATCTCCCGGTTTTACTATAATTTTAGCCGGCGTTCCGTAATGCTGACACACCGGAATATATGCAACATTCGGAATATCAGCACTCTCAATATTCTTTCTGTTAATCGGAAACTTCTTGTCATCGGGACGAATCCCACGCATTCCGAAAGTTTTTGATAAAAACATATTGTACCTTGGTGATTAAACGTTTTCCTTGCCTACAACTACAGTTACAAGCACTTTTTTGGTGCGAATTTAGCAAAAATTAGCAAAATATGCAATCACATTGAAAAATCGAATTCAACACATGATGAAGTTATTAATAACTTATTCCGATTTTTTTCGTAAACACGGAGATTTTTTTCATGATTCGCATTTTCTTTTCCATATTACTAATATTCTCGGCTTCATATATATTTCCGCAAGTAACAGGCAATCTTGCTTATTCATCATATTTGTATAAAACCGTAAATACTACAAATGAACTTTCACCGTTTTCTTCATCTTCGGTACTTATGCGGCTAAACAAAGGTGCAAAGGTCAAAATATTAGATGAATTTGAGACATCTGCAATGTACGGCAGCATTTTGTTAATAGAAATCGCTGACGGAAAAATCGGGTACATAGAAAAAAATGCTGTAATCCCAGAAGAATATTCAAATACCGCATTTTACATTAACACGCAACTCGGCAATTTGCCTAAGAACTCTGTTTTATATTTTCAATATCATGGGAGCGATGGTTTTCACTTTGAAGATGAAAATAGAAAAGTTTTTGTTCTGAAAAATTTAGAGAAAGTTCGCTTTGCTTTAAACCGAAAAACAGAAAATCGCTATCGAATAAATCATGAAACAATCATTGTAAAAGTTACCGATTCACTTACGCTGCGACCTTTAAGCAATGCAAAACTCGGCAATACCGAAATTGCAGCAGACGGTTATTGTTACCTTGATGTGTCCGATTTAAACAAAAGTTTTCAGTTGACCTGCAGCGATTATGAAACGAAAAATGTAACTATAACCAGAAAAGTTAATCTGTTTTTCCTGTCAAAAAACTCACAAGCGGAAAAATCAGAAACCGCTGAAAATACATGCACTGTTAAAATTGATTGTCCGTCAAATATTTCACAAATCTACTTTCGCAGCGAATTCAGCCCGGAACTGCACCAAATGATTTCCGAATCAACTACACTTGCAAAAGGTAAATATGAAATGATTTACGAAACAGTCGAGGGCGGTTTTTATCCAGTGCAACAATTTGTAAACTTACGAAGCGGCTCGGTAAAAATATCGGAAATGTTAAAAAACATCGATGCAACCAAAAGCAATATTTCTTGGCGTGACGTTCCGCCATCGGTAATAAATGAAAACTGGAAAATACTTTTTTTCAAGGGGAAAAACGCCGCTGCTGATGTTTCTTCAATGAAGTATAAATTGGAATTTTCCGGGAGCAGTTTCAATTTCTACAGAAACGAAATTCTTTGTGCCGGCGGTTACTTCATTCGTGACAATGAAAATATTAATCTACATTGGAATTTCGGTTATGACATGAATTCGTCACTTTTTTCATGCGGCGTTGCTATTTCCGGGAAAATACATGAAAATATCGGAACAGGAATTTATGAATTTGAAATCTTGTCGAAAAAGTTTGAACCAAAAACAGCCGCTAAAATAAAAATGCCTTGGTTGCCGGAAATTTTTAACACAGGAAACATTCTGTTCATCAAAAAGTAAAATTATCCATAAAAGAAGCAGCCTTTTTCCGTCATTTCATGTTCACCAAACATTCTTTCACTGTATTTTTCTGCCAATCCAAGATAGTATCCGGTTTTCAGCGGCTGCGAAAAAACGTCCGAACCGACACAGCAATAACCATTATCGATAAAAAGCTGCGCTGCAATTCCATTGCCGCTGACTTTAGTCCCTGAAAAACTTCCGTCATAAACCGCACCTACTCCACAGCTCGGAGAGTAGGACTTCAAAAGAACAAATTTAACATTGCGATACAGTTGCAGTAATTTCAGTGCTTCCTGCGCTCCGTGATGAAACTCAATACTGACATCATCACCATTAATCATTACAACCTTTTCGCCGCAAATCTCGGACTTTTCCCTCGGAGTTTTCAAACCGCCTAACTGCTCCGGACAGAATGGTATAGGAACAAAATAACCAGCATCAGCTAAATTTAAAAGGGAAGCACATAAATTATTGCTTCCCGAATATTTTGTATTAATTCCAAGCAGACACGCCGAAATTGGCAAATATATCTGCGGCAAAGGAAAAATAGTTTTTATCTTCATAACAAAAGCTAATCCAATGAACGACCGTCCGCACCGACAAGCCAAGCTTTCTGCACAGGTGTCAACTTCCCTTCACTCCACAATTCCAAAAGATTTTTAATGGCAAAAGCATTAAATGTAACTTTTTCTCCCGGAGCCAAAACATTTGCAGTTTTTCCTTCATTATTCAAATATTGTGAAGGAATCAAATCACGAAATTCTTTACTTTCAACAATATCTTTCAAAACTTTTGACGGAATCATTTTTTCAACATAAGCAACTCGGAAAAATTCCTGTGAAATACCATTTCCTTTGGAAAGTTTATCAATAACAATTGTGTTGATTGTCAGTTTACCTATTAATTCTGAACGATATTTTAATTCTTCCGCAGACACATATTCACCGAGAGAATGAAAATTTTGTTGATTCATTTCAATATGGAATTCTTCAATTTTTGCATCAGCAGAATCTTTTGCAATTTTTTCATCCGCATAATTATTTTTTTCACCGTTGCGTTCTGTTTTTTCAATATTCGTAGCATGTTTTTGAGGCGGCAGCGGAGTTGCAGGAATAGGTTTTCTAACCGCAGCAACCGACGTTTTTTCTACTGACGGTGCAGTTTTTTTTACATCTGCAGACTGAACTTCTTTCTTTGCTTCCGTAGTTTCTTCAGCTTCCAAAATTTTATCTTCAGACACATTATTATCCGCTGCCGCAGTTTTTACTTCCGCCTGTTGCGTAAATGTTGCATACTTTGACAT
>JBNMHA010000179.1:0-3183 GCA_050872545.1 Spirochaetales bacterium
GATCTCGGAGAACCAGAAAATTGTCCTGCAACAGCAGTTTTTTCCGGTATTCCAGAAATGTATTTCCATAATTATTTTAATCGTGAATGGTCGCGAATAATTATGTCCGCAATAACAAAACAATATCCTGATAAAAGATTTTTCTTGCTTAGTCGCAGCGGATACACTGGAAGCAAGTCTTATGCGGTATCAAACTGGTCAGGTGATGTTCCTGCGACATTTGACGGATTGCGTCAGCAGCTTGCCGAAGGACTTAGCAGCGGACTTTCTGGTTTTCCGTATTGGGGAAGCGATGTAGGCGGTTTCACACCGGAATTCAGTGATCCGGAATTAATGACGAGGTGGTATCAGTTCGGGGCGTTTACGCCTGTTTACAGAGCGCACGGAACAGCTTCCAGAGAACCTTGGGTTGCCGGTGAAAAAAATCTTCCTATTATAAAGAAATACATTGAATATCATTATGAACTGATTCCTTATATTTACAGTTTATCTCGTGAAATGTGTCGTGATGGTTTGCCGCTTATGCGAAGCATGTTCCTTGAATATGAAAATACTCCGGCGAAGTTTCTTGATAAACAATATTTTTTCGGAGCTAACATATTAGTTGCACCGATAACCAACAGTATAAATTTTAAAAAAGATATAGAAGTGTTCCTACCTGACGGCGGTTGGTACAGTTTGGAAAATATGAAACGTTTTAATGGCGGAACTCATACGCTTTCTGCGAAAATGGAAGAAATCCCTGTTTTCATAAAGGAAGGAAGTATAACACCGCTTGAATATAATGGAAAAGCTGCACTGCTGCTGACTCCGGCAGAAAACTGTAGTGGCGAGTTTGTATTTTATGATGATGACGGTACATCAAACAATTACAAAAAAGGCGAATATACTGAAATTAAATACGAACTTAACGACTTCACTTTAAAAGCTTCTGCAATTAACGGAAAGTTTGCAGATAAAGTAACTTTGCTTGTCCCTGCAGAGACATCAGTAAAAACTTCCGGTTGGACAAACAGCGGAAAATATAAAACTAAAACAGTAGATTTTTCCGACGTTATAGAACTATAGAAATAAATAAAAAAATGCATCTCCTAAGCTAAATTTTATCAGACTTTTGGAGATGCATTTTTTACTATTCGCACTTTTTAAACTTTGAATTGCTCAAGTTTGTCACTTATGTGTTTTATTGAAACATTCATGCTTTGCGTAAGATTTACTAAATCATTTTCAGTTTGACTTATTTTATCCGTTACGGCTGTTATTTTATCCATGTTTTTGCCCATATTAGATGTTGCATTTTGAAGTTTCTTAACTTCTTTCAAAATAGATTCATTACCGGCAGACATTTCTGAAGAAGCATTTTTTACTTCTGATGTCGCATTATTTAAAGTACTCAACGATTCATTTATTTGATGTGACCCGACCTGCTGTTCCTGCATTGCCATAGCAATCTGTGAAACAAGCATGTTTGTTTTTTTAATACTTTCAGACACTGCATTAAACGTTTTTTTCGATTCGGCTGAAACATTGACAATGTCATCTATAGACTTTTGAATTGCTTTTAATTCATTTCTGATTGTTTTTGATTCTGAAGAAGATGTTTCGCTTAACTTTCTGATTTCTTCCGCAACTACGCTGAAACCTTTTCCAGCATTTCCGGCATGAGCCGCTTCAATTGCCGCATTCATGGCTAAAAGATTAGTCTGTTCGGCTATAGAAGAAATTACCAGATTTGCTTCTTGCAGCATTTTTGATTCATTTTGTATCATGTCAATTCTTTCGTTTACATCATCCTGCATCGCAATTCCCTTGCTTGCATTTTTTTCCAGCACATTAAATGATGAAGAAAGTTTTTCTATTGAACTGTTTACGGATGATATATTTCCAATCATTTCTTCAACCGCAGCAGAAGCATCGGAAACACACGAAGATTGTGTAGAAATCATACCGTTCAGTGTGCCGATATTTGCCGAAATTTGATTTATTACTCCGACAGTTTCTTCAACGCTGTTTGTTTGAGTCATTATATTTGTTCCTAAACCTTCTATATCATTCACTATTTCTGTAATAGCTTGAGAAGTTTCATCCGTACAATTTCCAAGTTTAGTATCGACATCGATTAAATCTACATTGGCATTTTTAACTGATGTGACAATTTCCTGTAGATTAATGATAAATTGATTAAAGCCTTTAACAATTGAAACAATCAATTTAAGCGAACCTTTTTCTTTTATTGTAATATGGTGTGTCAAATCTGCATTTCCGGAAACAATTTGGTCAACAGTTTCTTCAAGTTCTTTTAACGGAGCAATAATTGTTTTGAATGTAGTGGCAAAGAATATTATTACAATGGTAAAAAATAAAACCGATAAAGGAATCAAAACAAACAATAGAAATTGTCCGAACGTATATGGAGCAAACAGCAGAATTGTCCAACCTAAATTCGTCATAGGAACCAGCATATATTCACCTTTTGCCGTAGAAATAAAAGTATCCTGACTTACTTTAAGATTTTTGTCTTTTAAAGCTGAAACATGTTGGTCAATATGTATTTTATTTTCAATAAGCGAAGAATTCGCTGCACCGGTGATTTCCAAATTGTCATTATAAATGTACATAAATTTCTTTTTATTATTTTTCATATTTGCGTACATGTTATCTACAAAGTCGCTCAAAGGAATTCCGGTACCTATTACGCCGATTGGCTTTCCGCTTACGTTTTTAACTACTGCATTTATCCAGAATAAAATTTTTCTTAAATCCGGGTTGTAATTTATATTAAAATTGTATGCGGCAGTGTCATTCATTGTCATGTTGTACCAATAATTTTCAGGTGCATCCGGATCCAATACATTGACAAACTGCATACCAGAATAAAATTCTAAGTTATATGAAGAAATCCAAAAAGCACTTTTGCTTAAAAAAGAATCTTGATACAGTTTCAGTTCTGCTAATGCGTACTTTGCTGCGTCATCATCCGCAGGGTTTTCAAAATATTTAGTAATAATCGGAGATTTTGCCATTAACAAAACGAGCTGAATCTTGGAATAGTCAATATTGTTTCAGTGCCTAAACACCCCAAATTTAGTATTCTTTGCAGAAGCTGTTCTTTCCCTGTATACAGCAGGAGGAAGTCCTCCCGGATTTACTGTTGTCACGCGTTTTGTGTTGTAGTATGCAAAC
>JBNMHA010000180.1:0-3170 GCA_050872545.1 Spirochaetales bacterium
GCGGCACCGTTGAAACCGTACCAACCAAACCAAAGTATAAAAACTCCTAATGCACCGAGTGTGAGCGAGTGACCCGGAATAGCATGAACTTTTGTTACTTTTTTGTCCTTATCGTAAGAATACTTGCCGATACGTGGACCTAATATTGCGGCTCCGATAAGCGCAGCGATTCCTCCTACAGTGTGAATTGCAGCAGAACCGGCAAAATCGATAAATCCCAGTTTTGCAAGCCAACCTTCCGGATTCCAAACCCAACCGGCTTCGATTGGATATACAATTGAACTGATTACCGCACTGTAAATAAGGTATGAGCTGAACTTTGTTCTTTCAGCCATTGCTCCGGAAACAATCGTAGCCGCTGTAGCGCAGAAAACCAGATTAAAAACAAAGCTTGACCATTGGAAGTTGTCGTAATCTGTAAAGATTTTAAGGTTAGGTACGCCGAAAAGTCCGAAAAGGTAATTTTCAGACATCATTAAAGTAAATCCTAAGAGACTGAAAACCACAGTTCCGATACAGAAATCCATCAGATTTTTCATGATAATGTTTCCGGCATTTTTTGCCCTTGTAAAACCAGTTTCAACCATTGCGAAACCGCACTGCATAAAAAATACTAATGCAGCTCCGATTAAAAACCAAACACCATAAAGTTCTTCCATTTTTTTCTCCTTGTAAAAATAGATTTGTAAAAAAAAGCGTCCGCCCAAGTTTTATAATGCCGATATGCATATAAAATCTCAGAGCGGACGCCATTGTCCTAAATTAAAATACTGTTCTGTTGCCTGAAAAAGTTCTCACTGTCGGTTCATTCCGATAATTTGTTTGTTAAATTTTCAGGCGGTTGAGTTCCTTATTAGATACGGAAAAGCAAATCTCCGTATGTAGGGAACGGCCAATATTCACTGCCTACAATTGTTTCAAGCTTGTCTGCAACTTCTCTTACATCGTTCATTGCTGGAATTACGGATGCAGTGTAGAATTTTGCACAGTCCGTAACATTGTCATAATCTTTTACTTTGGCAATTACATCTTCAAGTGCCTTTGTCTTGTCGGTAAGCGCATCGGTAAGTTCCGATAAAGTTTTTACCAGTTCAACCTGTGTCTTTGCAGCATTACCGATAAGATTTTTCATGCTTAAAGCAGAATCAGCTACATCCTTTGTAAAATTGATAACTGCCGGTGTAATTTCTCTTTTTACCATTTCAAGCATTGTCATTACTTCAATGTTGAGTACTTTGCAGTAATCTTCCATTTGAATTTCGTAGCGCGCTTCCATTTCTGTTTTTGTATGAACTTTGTGCTTTTGGAAAAGCTTTACATTCTTTTCGTTAAGGAAGTGCGGTAGTGCATCGCTTGTTGTTTTTAAGTTCAGCAACCCTCTTCTTGCCGCTTCATCAACCCATTCCTGAGAATAACCGTCGCCGTTGAAGATTATGTTCTTATGCTTGTTCAATGTTTTCTTGATAAGAGCATTCAGTGCAGAGTTGAAATCATCGGCTTTTTCAAGTTCATCAGCAAATTGGCACAATGCTTCTGCGGTAATAGTGTTGAGCATGATATTAGGGCATGAAATAGACATGCTGGAACCTAATGAACGGAACTCAAATTTATTTCCTGTAAATGCAAACGGCGATGTTCTGTTTCTGTCCGTATTGTCTTTCGGAAATGCCGGAAGAATATCAACACCGAGTTTGATTACTTCTTTTGCCTTTTTGTCGTAAGGTTTACCGGACATAATAGATTCCAGTATAGCCGTAAGTTCATCTCCCAAGAACATTGAGATAATTGCCGGAGGTGCTTCATTTGCTCCGAGTCGGTGGTCGTTTCCGGCTGAAGCTACAGAAAGTCGCAGCAAGTCTTGATATTCGTCAACAGCTTTTATAACGGCTGTCAATATCAGCAGGAACTGTGCATTGTCTTCCGGAGTGCTGCCCGGTTCAAGAAGATTTTCACCGGCATTTGTGGAAAGCGACCAGTTATTATGCTTGCCGGAACCGTTTACACCCGCAAATGGCTTTTCATGGAGAATACAAACCAAATCATGTTTTTGTGCAACCTTTTTGATTACTTCCATTGTCAATTGGTTTTGGTCTGTAGAAAGATTTGTTGTAGTGAAAATAGGTGCCATTTCATGTTGAGCCGGCGCAACTTCATTATGTTTTGTTTTTGAAAGAATTCCCAATTTCCACAATTCTTCATCAAGGTCTTTCATAAATGCGATGATTCTTGGTTTTATAGCACCGAAGTAATGATCTTCCAGTTCCTGACCTTTTGGCGGTTTTGCACCAAAGAGCGTTCTGTTGCAGAATATTAAATCCTTTCGTTTATTGTATAAATTTTTGTCAATCAGGAAGTATTCCTGTTCCGGTCCTACAGTCGGCATTACTTTTTTAACTTCTTTGCCAAAAAGTTTAAGAACTCTTCTGCATTGCTTGTCAATTGCTTCCATAGAACGAAGGAGCGGTGTTTTTTTATCAAGAGCTTCTCCGCTGTATGAACAGAATGCTGTAGGTATACACAGAGAACCTTCCTTTATAAATGCATAAGAAGTAGGATCCCAAGCAGTGTATCCGCGAGCTTCACATGTTGCACGCAGACCGCCTGAAGGAAAACTGGAGCCGTCCGGTTCACCTTTAATAAGTTCTTTTCCGGAAAATTCCATTATAACTTTTCCGCCGGGCATAGGCGAGATAAAGCTGTCGTGCTTTTCGGCAGTGATTCCTGTCATAGGCTGAAACCAGTGTGTAAAGTGAGTTGCACCTTTTTCAATTGCCCAGTTCTTCATTGCATTTGCAACGGAGTTTGCAACTGTCAGGTCAAGAGCAGAGCCTTCTTCCATTGTTTTCTTTAAAGATTTGAAGATTTCCTTGGGAAGTCTTTCCTGCATTACAGTTTCATTAAAAACCATGCTTCCAAAGATTGTTGATACATCCATTTTTGCCTCCTGCTTATAAATCACTAAATAATTTACCTTACTAGGTAAAAATAAAAAAAGGAGCTATGGGCCAAAAACTTTTAGTCCACAGCTCCTTTGCTGATAGCAGTGTTCTATCAGAATAATATTTTAGTGTCAATATATTTTTTCAATATTTTTTTGTTTGATAATTTTTTGCCGAGTGGCATAAGACATTGCTGTGATTTGGAAATGTTCGGCAGACGGTGTAACTAAA
>JBNMHA010000181.1:0-3140 GCA_050872545.1 Spirochaetales bacterium
GGCAAAAGGGCAGGGCTGGATGAATCCTGCACAGGCAGCTATGGCTGACTGCACAAATCATAGCGGTCAGACAGGCTCTCTTGCCGATGTTATTAAAGGTAAAGATGTATTTATCGGAGTAAGCGGACCTAATGTCTTGACTGCTGAAATGGTTTCTGAAATGGCAGATGACGCTATAGTATTTGCAATGGCAAATCCTACACCTGAAATTATGCCAGAAGAAGCTAAAAAGGGCGGTGCGCGGATTGTAGCTACAGGTCGCTCGGATTATCCAAATCAGATAAATAATGTGCTTGTCTTTCCGGGAATTTTTCGCGGCGCATTGGATGTTCGGGCAAGTGACATTACAGAAAAAATGAAGATTGCTGCGGCAAAAGCTATTGCGTCTATAATTACAGATGAGGAACGTTCTGAAGAGTATATTATTCCGGGAGCCTTTGATAAAAGAGTGGTTAAGGCTGTAGCAAAGGCTGTTGCCGATGAAGCCAGAGCAGAGAAAATAGCAAAATTGTAATTGAAAGATTTGAAGTTCTTGTAACTAACATTAACGTCGGGTATATCTCGACGTTTTTTTATTGGAAATGAATGTAGCCGGGGACAGACCCTGATTCCAATTTTGAATACAAAAAAAAACGAACGGATATGAAAATTGATTAAGGGACAGACCTATATTCTATTTCAGTATTAGGGTCTGTCCCCAAGTTATAAATTTATTCTACGTGAAAAAAATATTCAGCTGAATTTTATTTAGCAGTGCTTGTATTTGGATTTACCATATCTCTGGGCAGCTGTAGTCTTAAATCGAAATAGAATGGATTGTACCAGCGCATTCTGTTGCGGAAATATGGAGCACTTGTCAGTTCTCCGATTTGCAGGTTCGTCATCTTGCCGGAAAGTACCATAATGTCTTCTTTTGTTACGATTGTGAATTTTACTTTCTTTTGTGTTATTCTTTCATTGCAGCGTATAGAAACGGGCAGAGTAAATTCACCTGTTTTTGCCTGCGGAATATCAAGGATTGTAAATACTAAATTTGAATCTATAAGCTGCTGTGAATAAGTATCTTCCAAACGCGGCGGATTTTGCAGATTGTTTCTTGAAATTGTCAGCTCAAGTGCAAACTTATCTCGGTACTTTGTGGTGTATGAGTCATATTTTTTTCCTACAGGAAAGAAAAAAATGAATATTCTATTGTAAATGTTGCTTCCGTTAATCAGCTTAACTTGACTTGCGCCGAAAGACGGCAATATTGCAGATATAAGTAAAACTAAAAACAAAGATAATTTCTTTAATCTCATAAGCGCGCCTTTTGTACCATAACCGGCAAAATAAATCAATTTGGAACAGTATTAAAACGTTCTAAATCATTTTCGGTAAGAGTCGGAATTTCAACTGATGTTCCGGACAAGTAGCTTAATTTACTACCGGCAGGAAAATTGAATTCCAATCGGAATGCAAATAACTGCTGATTTCTTGCTTTGAATTTTCTATTAATTGTTGTGTTTCCGTATTTTCCATCGCCCAGAATAGGGCAGCCGATGTTTGCCAGCTGCGCTCTTATTTGGTGCATTCTGCCGGTTGCAATTGATACTTCCAGTAATGACAAATTTCCGGCTGTCTTCAAAGTGTTGTACGTTGTAATTGCCGTTAAGTCGCCTTTTTCACGTACTGTATGAATAAATACCTGCGATATGCGACTGTTTTTTGATAAATAATTGGTTAATGTAGCCTTGCGCAGATTCGGAGTTCCGTAAACAATGCAGCGGTAAGATTTTTTTATCAGATGATTTTCTATTGCATTAAGGATTTCATTAAGTGCGGTACGATTTTTTGCAAGTAGAACAAGTCCACCTGTATTTCTGTCAATTCTGTGGCATAACTGCAAACTACACTGCGTCTGCTGCTGAAGAAGTTCTATTAATGTCGGCTGATTATTGCCGGATGTTTCGTTATCACCTGCATGAACAGCAATTCCCTGCGGTTTATTTACAATCAGAATATTATCATCTTCAAAAACAATCGGCAAATCGGTTTTTGGTGTATTTTTTTCGGGTAAATTGCTTGGGAGATAAATTTCTATGTGGTCATTCTGATTAAGAATAACATCTTCCTTTGTCCTTATTCCGTTTATTTTTATATCCTTGTTGCGCAGTGCTTTTCTTATTGTTCCCATGCTGCAAATTTTTGTCTGAATCAGGAACTTAACAAGGTTTATCTGCGGCTTATCATTTACAAAACAATGCTTTTCGATTTTTGTCTCCTAATTAAAAAAATAGACACCGAAATTATTTAGGTGTCTATTTTTACAATATAGCTTTAAATGCCGAGTTTTGCATTATTTTAATTTTAAACAATACTCGAAAGTTAAGGCTGTTTAAGCTTTAAACAATGGATCTAATCCGATGCTTCCTTCCAATGAAGCAAGATATTCATCAGATTGAATCTGTTCAAGTTTAGTTTTTGCAAATGCCAATTTTTCATTTACTCTGAATTCATCGAGTAACTGTTTATTGATAGGATTTGCAATAAATTCTTCCAGATACTGAATATAATTTTTATGCAGCTGAGCGTCATGATTTTGTTTGCGAACCAAACGATCTTTGTACCAGCTGCTGCTTACAACATAATCTCTTGTGAAAAGCTTTCTGATTTCAGGGTCATTAATATCTTTTCCGTTGTATGTTCCTTCTGCCATGATATGAAGCAAAGCCTGCAGCGGAGGAATTGCCGAAGCATCGGCTCCGCTTGAAACATATTCGGCAGCAACTTTTCGCTGTGCTTCTACTATGTTGTTTACTCCGTCGGCAAAAGATTCCAAATCCTGCTTTTCAGGCTGCAAAATTGGAGCAGTAAATACTGTCTGCGGTTCATCAAAAACTCTTCCTAAGAATGTATATAGGAATTGGTCATTGATTCTGTAGCCTAAGCGAGAAGCTAGAACTTTTTTACCCTGATAATCAAAATCTTCGATCTTTTCCAAACATCCGATTTTCTTCAAATGTTCAGGATCTCTTTCTTCTTCGGTAAGTCGGCACCAAATTTCAGGAATAAGCATACTTACATCGTGATCTACGCGTCCGTCCGGTCCGATGTATCCTGCGGCACTTGTGTAACCGGCATATCCTGTAAGAATGTAAGAC
>JBNMHA010000182.1:0-3103 GCA_050872545.1 Spirochaetales bacterium
GACTGCCGGTGAATATAAAAGTGTTGATGAAATAAAAGATACTCTTATTACCATAAAAAACGACAAGGTTATAAGGCTTTCCGATATTGCTAATGTTTATGACGGATATGAAGATATTACAGAATCGGCAAGATATAATGACGAACAGATTGTTTATCTTCGTATACAAAAGCAGTCAGGCGGTAATACTGTAGAAGTTGCAAATAAGATTAAAGAGCGTATTCCGGTGATTGAGGCTGAACTTCCGGACGGAGTAAAACTTGAGATTTTGCGAGACTCATCAAAGATTATTAAGAACTCAATAAATTCTGTAGTAGATTCGGCTATTTCCGGTGGTATTCTTGCGGTTATTGTATTGTTTATATTCTTACGTGACATTAAATCTACATTAATTGTTGCAAGTTCAATGCCTGTATCTATTGCGATTACATTTCTTTTTATGTACTTAGGCGGTCAGACTTTAAATATGATGACATTGTCCGGACTTGTTCTGGGTATAGGTATGCTTGTTGATAACTCGATCGTTATTCTGGAAAATATTTTTAAATACCGTGAAAAAGGCTCGAAAGTTATTGTTGCTGCAGAATTAGGTGCGAAAGAAATGGTTACTGCGATTATGGCATCGACATTGACTACTATTTGTGTATTTGTACCGACTTTGATGTTTAGCAGTAAATTGGAAATTATGGGTGTAATGATGAATGCGCTTGCATTTACGATTGTAGTTTCTCTTGTTTCCTCAATCCTTGTAGCTGCAATGCTTGTTCCTGTACTTGCAAGTAAATATTTTCCGGTGGAATCAAAATTGGAAAAACAGCTTCCCCCGAAATTGAAAGCTATTGATGATGTGATGGAACGCTTTTTTGAGGGGCTTACCAGAGCGTACAGAAACGGATTGAAATTTGTTTTGCATCACAGAACCGGTACTATAATTGTGGTAGTAGGATTATTCCTTGCAAGCTGTTTTGCAATTAAAGGAATAGGGCTTGAATTTGCGCCGCAGGAAGAAAGCGATACTGTAACACTTCAGTTTACGCTGCCGCTTGGAACGACTTATGAAGTAACAAGAGATTTTGCGGAACAGATTAAGTTGATTGTTGAAAAAGAAGTTCGCGGTTATGAAGGTATAATGGTAAAAGCCGGCGGAAGCTCAAGTATGCTCGGTGCTTCGGAATCAAACTACGGTGAAATCATGATTCGTTTGCCGGATTGGGATTTGCGTTTGGATCGTGAAAACGATATTAAAGAAAAACTCAGAAAACACTTCAGCGAATTTCCTAATGCCGAATTTGCATTTGGTTCCAACGGCGGCGGGGTTGGAAGTGCAACGCCTGTAGAGTTTGTTGTTAAGTCAAACGATTTGGATAAACTGCTGAATACATCAAAGCAAATCAGAGATTTGATAAAGGAACATATTCCGGAAGCTACAGAACCTGACATTGATATGGATGATGGATTGCCGCAGTGGAAAGTAGTTGTAGATCGTGAAAAAGCTTATTCCTTTGGGTTGAATATTTATACTTTAGGTAATGAAATTTCTGTAAACCTTGACGGTAAAACAGCGTCTCTTTATAAGGAAGGCGGTGACAATTACGATATTTTGGTAATACTTCAGGAATCGGACAGACAGTCAAAGCTTGACTTGGATAAAATATTTGTAATAAGTCCTATAACCGGAAGCAGAATTGCATTGTCTAATGTTGCGCATATTGAAGAAACTACCGGACCGGTAACTATTCAGCGTGAAAATCAGATGCGTACAATAAAAGTTACTGCCGGATTGAAAAAGGGTGCAAAACTTAATCAGGTTGTTGATCAGATTCAAAAACTGATTAAAGAGCAAGTTCCAAAAGATGAAAGCATAATTATCACTGTTGGCGGTGATATGGAAGATATGAAAACTATTATGAAAGTATTTGTAATGGTTATTGCTATGGCGATAGTCCTTGTATTTGGTGTTATGGCGAGCCAGTTTGAATCTTTTTCATCTCCGTTTATCATACTTTCTACAATGCCGCTGATGATTATCGGTGTAGTTATAGCATATTTGATAAGTGGTGAGCCGTTTAGCGTATATACACTTGTAGGGCTTTTGGTATTGGTCGGAGTTGTTGTAAATACGGGTATTGTATTGATAGACTACATGAATTTATTGATAAAGCGTGGTTACAGCATTATGGATGCATGTGTGGAAGGAGGGTCAAGTCGTTTGCGCCCTGTGCTAATGTCTGTTTTAACAACTGTACTTGGTATGGTGCCTATGGCAATGGATAAGGGCGAAGGTTCCGAACTTATGCGTCCAATTGCGCAGACAATGGTCGGAGGTTTGACTACAAGTACAATATTTACGTTGTTTTTGATTCCCGTTCTTTATTCGCTGCTAATGGAGCATAAGGAAAAAAGAGCAATAAAGAAGCAGAAGAAGATTGATGCTAGAATGGCATTGCGAAGAGAACGATTGCTTGAAATGCAGGCTAAGAAAAAGGCTGAAATGGAAGAAAACTCAGCAGAAGTAAGTCCGGAGCAGGGGGAAACTACATGAAAAAACTTGAAATCATAGCTAATAAATCTGTTGAAGAAGATTTATTCGACAGGTTTGAAAGAAGAGGATTAAAACCTCGCTATACTGAAATCCCAGTCGTATACGGAGAGGGAAGAACAAACCCGAAAAAGGGCGACGGAATATGGCCGGAGGAAAACTTTCTGTTGATAATCTATACTGAAGATGATATGGCTGAAAAGATAATTTCCGTTGTGCGTGATTTGAAAATTGACTTTCCGGATGAAGGAATTAAGATTTTTGAAATTGAAGTGCAGGCGAGTTTTTGAAAGTTGATTCAGTAAAGTAAACAGCTTTTAGTGTGCCGGACAGTATTCTGTTTTTAGAATTACTGCCCGGCATTTTTTTGTTTGGACTAAGGGACAGACCCTAATTCTAGTTTGGGATACAAGTAAATCTGGTCGGATGTGGAAATATACAAAGGGACAGGTCTGTATACTGTTTTGGGATTAGGGCCTGTCCCTTGTGTTTCTTGCGTGTAACTTGGTGTCAGACCTATATTCCGTTTCAGTATTAAGACCTGTCCCTTAGCTAGTAATCGAA
>JBNMHA010000183.1:0-3089 GCA_050872545.1 Spirochaetales bacterium
TTGCTTCTATGTATCAAATAATCGATTATTTAGCATTGAATTCAGATAAAAACCTATTGGTAACAAATGTTGTCGGCGATGTTCAATTTTGCAGCCAAAAACTTTCCGATGTTATCGGTATATATCCCGATATTTTGCGAACTGTGCGCATTTCTGATTTAATCAATGTAAGTATGAATCAAATTTTGTCTAGTGTAGAAAGAAAGAAAACAACTTCCGTTACATTGAAAAACCAACTTTTAAAGTACACTGATATAACAAGAAAAGTTAAAGAGATTCAAATTCTGCCGATTTACGACAGCGATAATATAGTTTCCAATATGATTTTTTTGTTTTCATTTAGTTTGATATAACCGGGTTTAACTATTCTGAAAAATATTCATCAGCATTTTTAAGTACATTGCGTATTGCGCCCATTGAAAATCCCTTTGACGCAAGTCGGCGAATTTTAGTTTTCGTATCTAACTGTGAATCAAATTTTTTTTCAAGGCATTTTCTGCATAATTCAACTTCGCCACCGTTGTCTTCCAATGCACGCATTACAGCTTCTTCTGCAACATTTCGTTCTACGCCTTTTTCATAAAGTTTTGCTCGTACAATCATTGAACCGTAAAGCTTTATTCTCATTAAATCACCGGCATAAATTCTCGCAAGTCTGCTGTCATCTAATAACTCAAGTTCTTTCAGTTGTTCTAAGACTGAAGTTATCTGTTCCAAAGTAAAGCCTTTTTTTAGCAGTTTGTTTTTTAATACACTGGAAAACTGCGGCTCGCAATTTATGATACGAAGTGCTGTCTCCATTGCCGGTGATGTGTTTATATTGAGATTGTATGTCATAACTTAAAATTCAGCCTGTGCCGCAACAGTAACAGCTGCCGTATATGGTTGCAAAAATATCAGTCCATGCACTCGTGAAGTCGGCAGAGCTTTGAACGGATTGAGAATATACGCCAAAACATGCAGCCCAATATTCGGTGTAGTAAGTAAATATGTTGCAATTTCATCCAGCAAAATGCCGGAAAGTATACCTACTGCCGGATTTTTCAGCAGCTGCTCAAAGCTCGAAACTCTAAAAACCGGGCGCACGGTAAATTCATATAGAATTGACAATGTAAAAAGTTCGCCTATCATCAGTGCGATATTGTAATTCTTAGAACGCATATATAGTGCCAGATAAGTAAACATAATAGGCTCGACAACATTTTTTGCATAAAACGAGCCGTTTGGCACATAAATATCATCACCGTTGACATCTTTTATTTTTTCACCTGAAGCGTCATACCATACAGAAAAAATATTTTCCTTTCTTGTGTTGAACGGCTCCATCATCAGGCGGCTTGTAAAGCTGTCACTTTCTGAAGGCAATGATACACTGTCGTTCCACATCGGTGCGGTGATACCGGCTGTAAGCCAAAGACTTGAGTATAAAATAAGAAAATCTACAGGATATTCCCAAGCTAAAATTGGTTTATAACCTTTTAACGAGGTCAGATTCGCATTAACTCTGAAATCTCGTCTGGCAGGTGTGTTCCCTATCTGAGAAAAAGGAAGTGCCGGTACAGCGCAAAGCCACACCGGCAGCAGTATTGCAATCAGAATAAGACTAATTTTTCGAGTCATTAAATTTATTTCTTCAATGCTTCTATAGCTTTGTTTAATACATCTATCGCATCGTAATTTTTCAATATATATTCTCTGCCTGTAATTTTTCTGTACGCCTCTGCATAACGTTCTACAACTCCGCATATAACCTCAAACGGAATAACAGGTTTTTCGCCGTCTCCGCTGTAACCTATACTCAAAAGATACTGACGCAGATATTCTTTATCAAGCATTCTTTGTTCTTCACCTGCATCAAATCTTTCTTGATAAGTATCGGCATACCAGAAACGTGATGAATCTGATGTGTGAATTTCATCAGCTAGAATCAAGCTGCCATCTTCGGTAATACCGAATTCGTACTTAGTATCAACAAGAATTAAGCCTTGCTTTGCAACAATTTCCTGACCTCTTTCAAAAAGCCGAACTGCTACATCAACAATTTGATTCATCATGTCTTTGCTGATAATTCCACGATTGACAATTTCTTCTACACTGATAGGCATATCATGCCCTGATTGTTCTTTAGTTGTAGGAGTAAGAATAGGTTTTTCAAATTTTGTATCTTTTTTCATTCCTGCAGGAAGTTTCACACCGCTTATTGCACCGGTTTTGCTGTACTCACGCCAACCGCCGCCGGTAAGATAACCGCGAACAATAATTTCAACAGGCAGAATCTTGCATTTTTTCACAAGCACGCCATTTTCTGATACTTTGCTAATAATATGATTTTTGATAATATCAGAAGTTTTTTCAAACCAAAAAAGAGACATGTTATTTAGTATCTCACCTTTAAACGGAACTGTTCCCAAAACTTGGTCAAATGCAGAAATTCTGTCAGTTGTCAAAATAACAAGTTCATTGCCTAAATCGTAAACATCACGAACTTTTCCTTGATATTTACTTCCAATATCATAATTTGTTTGGTTTATAGTATAGTCAAATTGCGTTCTTACAATGTTTTCCAAATCTTTATTCATTAGTTTTCCCCTTTTTCAAGACAAATATTTTTTTGCGAATATATCAACAAATCGTTTTATTGTCAAAGTCAAGCCTGATTTTCAATTGTAAATAACGTCAGCTGACAAATACGGTATTTCTGGTCAGAAATGTAATCGTTAGTTCACGTAAACGGCTATCGTTTTCGCCTGCCACTCGGCAGTCTGCAAGCCGAAGCCAGTTTTGCATTTCCACGTTAATAATCTTGTCCTCATCACGCAAATAAACGTCCATCGCTATCGCCTTAGATTGTGGATCAACTTCAATTTCGTGCTGACTCGTGAGAAATTTAATCTTACCAACCTTAACATGCAGAATCAGCTCCAGCAGCTGCCTGCAAATCTGTTCATTTCTCATAACACGACAAAATAAGAAATCGTCCGTAATCGTCAAATCATCCCAATTTTTAAACTCGCTCATTTTCTTTTCCTTGCTTACAGAGTAAGAAGCAATTCTTTTAAATTGTTTCTATATACATATAATGCGAAAAA
>JBNMHA010000184.1:0-3088 GCA_050872545.1 Spirochaetales bacterium
CTCTATGCAAAATGGGTTCTTCAAGGCAGCTGGTCAATAAACTACGTCCTGAACGGAGACGAGGCGAATCCGGCGCAAAATGCTGAGACAAATCCGACTGAATACAACGTTGAAACTGCGGCGATAACGCTCGCCGACCCAAGCCGCACATTCTATGAATTCGCAGGCTGGTACGACAATGCGGACTTTTCCGGCGAAAAGCTTTCCGGCTGGAACGCTGGCGAAAAGACCGGCGACATCACGCTCTACGCAAAGTGGGCGGTTACGGCAGGCAGCGTTTCCGAAGCAATCAAGAATATTCCTGCTGACGGCAATGTGCATACAGTCGCGCTTGCCGGCGAAATTTCCGAAGATATAATCACAGCAATCCGCGACGCACTAATTACAAAGCCTGAAATAAAAGTGAATCTTGACATAAGCGGCACAACCGGGCTTACCGAAATTCCTGACTGGGCGTTCTATGATGAGATTGAATCTGTTGCATGTGAGGCGCTTGCAGGAATCGTGCTGCCAGAAGGCATTGAATCCATCAATCAATATGCATTCCGGCAATGTTCAAATCTAACCGACATTGTAATTCCGGACAGTGTAAAGACAATAGTTAATCTTGCATTCGGTCTCAGCGGTCTTACAAACATAAAATTCGGAAGCGGACTTGAGTCAATAGGTGAATATGCTTTTCAAGTATGCAATTCCCTTACAAAGATAACAGTTCCGGGCAGTGTCAAGACAATTTTATATGGGGCTTTCGGTAGCTGTGATAATCTTGAGGAAGTCGTGCTGGAGGAAGGAGTGCAGACTATAGGAGAAGCTGCTTTCTACGCCTGTCCAAAATTTGCAACCATAACAATTCCTAAAAGCGTAACATCTATTGGAAACGGGGCGTTTTATGCATGCATCTCTTTGCAGACCGTGAACTACGGCGGCACGATGGCGAAATGGAAAGCCTTTGCTGCGGATGCGGAAAAAATCGGCACAGACAACGATGTTCTTCTGAACGCCGCAATCCACTGTACCGACGGCTCACTTAACACAGACGCTGCTTCCGTAATCAAACGGCTTGGAGAAGGCGAGCATACTGTTACCGTTACAGGCGAGATTTCTGCGGAATATCTTGCGGAAATAGCAAATGCAATCAAAGGGAAATACAACAGTGGTACAAAAGTCATCCTTGACATGAGCGGCACAACAGGGCTTGAGTCGGTTCCTGAAAAGACGTTCTACGGTAATTTGGGGCTTGTTGAAATCGTTCTGCCACAGAGTGTCACTTCAATAGGAGAGAATGCTTTTGCGTCATGTATAGAACTAAAAAGCGTAAAAATCGGTAGTGGAGTTACAAAGATAGGTGATTTGGCTTTCGTTAACTGCACCAGCCTTACAAGCATAGAAATACCGGACAGCGTCACTTCTGTTGGTGCTCAAAGCTTTCAAGCTTGTGAATCCCTAAAAGACGTAACACTCGGAAAAGGTCTTACTGCTATAAGTAGCAATATGTTCAAAGGCTGTTCCGCTTAGGAGAAGATTGTGATTCCTGCGGAAGTCGAATCTATCGAACCTTATGCATTTGACGGCTGCACAACTCTTGCCGATGTGTATTATGGCGGAACAGTCGCAGAATGGAACTCCCTCAAGGATAATGGAAAAATCAACAGCACAGGCAACGATGCTCTGTTTAACGCAACAATCCACTGCTCTGACGGAATTGTCACTGCCGCAGCCAATGCGGCAGAGTTAATCGCAAGCCTTGAATCAGGTGAATACAACATCGCAGTAACTGGAGCAATAACAGGCGAGACGATATCCGCGATTAAGACTGCGCTGCAAAGCAACAAAAATGCAAAAGTCAGCCTTGATTTAAGCCAGACAACAGGATTAACTTCTATCGGTAAGAGTGCGCTCTCTTATTGCAGCAATTTAACAACTGTAACAATTCCTAACGGTGTTATATCTATTGCTAACTTTACATTCAATGGCTGCGGCAGTCTAACAAGTGTAAACATTCCAGATAGCGTTACTTCTATTGGTAATGCTGCGTTTTCTGACTGCAAGAGTTTAACAATTATAAACATTCCTAATAGTGTCACTTCTATCGGGGAAGATGCGTTTAGGTATTGTAGCAATTTAACAACTATAGCAATTCCGGACAGTGTTGATTCTATCGGTGAAATGGTGTTCCGAAGTTGCACAAACTTAACAGAACTAACAGTATCTGAAGGTAACAAAACTTATGAAAGTTATGAAAATTGCATCTATACAAAAGCAGAAAAAACTTTAATTGCAGTTGCAACAGGTTTAACAAATATAATGATTCCAGACGGTGCCACTTCCATCGGTAAATTTGCATTCCATAGTTGCGGCAACTTAACAAGTGTAACGATTCCCAAAAGCGTTACAAAAGTAGAATTTGGTGCGTTCTACTACTGTGAAAAACTCAAGACAGTAGTCTACGACGGCAAAAAATCTGAATGGGAAGCAATAAGCATAAACGATGAACTAGGCGGCTCTGGACTAAACGCAAACATCGCATTGACTATAGCAACAATCCACTGCACCGACGGCGACATAAACGGCGAGTAAAAGAGATTGCTGACCGAGTTTGCTACACAAACGTCGCAGGTCACGCCGAGCAATGACAGTAAACTAAGTCGTGATGATTGAGCAAGCCAAAAATTAATAAAACACAAGGGACAGACCTTAATACTAAAATGGAATACAGGTCTGTCCCTCGTAGTTAGTTCACAAAAATCTTCACTTTTTTTCTGAAAACATGCAATATTTTGAAACTTTTTGTGTTTATAACATTATAGAAGCAGTTAAAAATTTGCTTCTTAATCTGTAAGCAAGGAAAGAAAATGGACTACTTGGAAAAATATGAGGATATTAAATTCATTAATAATTTCGCTTTTTGTAAAGTAATGCAAAATGAGGAAATATGCCGCGAGGTCATAGAAACGCTTTTGCACATCAAAATCAGCAAGTTAGTTTATAAATCATTTGAGAAAGAGCTGAAACTAGAACCGGACAAGCGTGGCATTCGGCTTGATGTGTATGTAGCCGACAGCGACCGTGTCTTTGACCTAGAAATGCA
>JBNMHA010000185.1:0-3038 GCA_050872545.1 Spirochaetales bacterium
AAATTTGCCGGTCTGAGTTTTTATTCCTAAATTAGATACTTCTTCAACGAATTTTTCATAAAGCTCGTTTGCTAATTGAGGGGGCGCAGAATTGTCGAAACTCGGACGAGTACCTTTTTTACAATTGCCACATAAAGTAAATTGAGATACAATAAGCATTTCTCCATTAATATCAATTAAAGATTTATTCATTTTATCGTTTTCATCGGCAAAAATTCTTAGTTTCACAATTTTTTGTACTGATTTTTTGAGGTTTTCTATTGTATCTCCTTTTTCGATTCCGACAAGCGTTAAAATCCCTTTATCAATTGAAGAATAAAGTGTGTCATTAATTGTAACCGAAGCTTGTTTTACTCTTTGTATTAAAACCTTCATTCCAGCTCCTTTATTGAATTGTCAAGCAATGAATTAACTTCAGCGATTCGATTAATTGTTGTATCAGCAAAAATATTAATATTTTGTATAAGAGTAGTAACCGAGTTGTTGGTTAAATCTTTTAGCATTTTCATCTGATAATCTAAATTAATTTTGCCGTCAGCTGTAATAAAATCAAATAGTTTAGATTGATTTGAAAAAGTAGATGTTAAATATAAATATTTTTCAGAAATCTTTTTCAAAATTTTTAAGGAATCAACTTCCAAATTTTTTTGACGCTTTAAATTATTGTTTAAATTTTTAATTAAATGTTTAATTTCTTCTATTTCCGGCATGGATTGATTTAAAAGTTTTTTAGAATCTAATAATTTTGATTTTATTGAATTTTTATCATAAGTAAAATCCGTTTTTAATTCTATTAAACCGTTTTTTTCAGAATCAGCTAAAGCTTCTTCTAATGACATATTTTTAAAACCATCAATTTGCGCACCAACAAGAGATGTATTTATGTAAGTTCTATCATTAAAATGCAATGCAAATTCGCTTAAAGGTTTAACGAAAGCTGCATAAACCGATTCTGTCGGAATTAAATCGCCATTTATACCTTTAACATAATATAAAGAAGCATTTAATTTTTTTAAGCGCCTTTTGGCTGTTTCAATTCGTTCTTCAAAAGTTGGCGCATTGCTTAGTGAATCGGCAAATTTTTCCTTGTCATTTGCTGTGATCTCCCATTTTTGAGATTCATTATTAAATCTGCATACTAAATCTTTGTAAGCAGAATTTTTACTATAGCATTGACCTTCAACGTATGCCAAATCTTGCCCAACAAGAATAATTTTTGAACAACCTAAAATCCTTGCAGAATTAAGAGCGTTATAAGAAACTGTTCCTTTAGACCAGTATTCTTCTATGTTTTCACCACAGATTTCACTCCAAAAATGGTTTATTGGCATGTTAGCAGAAATATGAGAAAAAGTTTGTTTAAATTTAAAATTTCTAAGTTTTGGGTTTGAATATGGTTCTGTTATAAAATTGATTTTTGATAAATCGTAATCTGCAATTTGCTTTGAAGAATCATAAGTTTCAATAATGCTTAAAAAATCGGGTTCAATTCCGTGTTTTTGTAATGTTTTAAAAGCTGTGCCAACAGTAAAAAGAATAAAATTTTCTCTATATTTTTTTATTGTTTCAATATTTCTATCTAAAGTCGGTCCGGCTGATACTATTAATGCGGTTTTTTCTTTAAAGATATCCTTAAATTTTATGAGTGGAATTTCTTTTGTTAAATGTGGAATATTTGTTATAAGCATTTTTAATGCCGGATAAAATTGTTCTTTTGTATATTTTAAATCAAGGCTATAAGAGCCAATTAAATCTTGTAATTTTTTTATGAATTCTCCCAAAGTATCTTTTTCAGATTCTCTTTGGGATGGTAAAATTAGCATTTGTGGCGAATTTTCTGTTCCTGATTTTGTGTAAATAATTTGTGATAAATCATCAAAATTATCAGTAATGTAAACATTGTTTTTGTCAAAATCAGATGAAAAATCAACAACGTTAAATGCTGAAAATAAAATATTTAAATCCGGTTCATATAAAATCACTGTGCCAGTAGATTTTTCTGCTGCAACTTTAAACAAATATCCTAATCCTAATCCATAAATTAAATGAATTGCAACAGGCGTGTTTTCCGAATAAGAAAAAATTTCTTGAGCTTCTGCCAGAGGATTTTGTGGGTTATGTATCTTTATTCCCTTATATTCAAAATTATAAAAATTATTTTCTGCAATAAGTTTGGGCATGTCGTTAGGAATATGTTTTGCAATTCGAGTTGCAAAATCAGGATTCTTTTTATAAATACTTTCGATATTTTTTTTGAAAATATTATTCACTAATTCACTCCCATAAATAAATTTGTCTTATTTTTTTGTTTTTCCGCTTAGTTGACCACAAGCAGCATCTATATCTGCACCGCGCTCAAGTCTTACAGTTACTTTTTTCCCAGAATGTTCAATTATATATTTAAATTTCATAATATCATTATTATTAGGTTTTTTATAAATGCTTTCACCTACAGTATTATAAGGAATTAAGTTAACATTACATTTTAAATCTTTCATAAATTCCGCTAATTTTTTTGCAATTTCTAAGGTGTCATTGAATTCGTGTATTAAAATATATTCAATGGTAATTCTTCTGCCGGTTTTTTCAATGTAATATTTCAAAGTTTTTTTTAGTTCATTCAATGGATACTTATTTTCAATAGGCATTAATTTAGCTCTTTGTTCATGAATTGGAGAATGCAATGAAATAGCTAATGTTGATTGCAATTCCATTTCTGCTAATTCGTAAATCTTAGGAATAATACCACTTGTAGAAATTGTGATTCTTCTAGCGCCTATTTGAAAATCATTATTAAAAATCTCTAAAGCCTTTAAGACATTTTCTAAATTTAAAAGAGGTTCGCCTTGCCCCATAAATACGATATTCGTGACTTTTAGCCCGGTATCACGTTGAATAGTTAAAACTTGTTCAATAATTTCTTGAAAAGTTAGATTTCTAATAAACCCTCTTTTCCCTGTCGCACAGAAAGAACAATTTACAGCACAACCAACCTGTGAACTAACGCATGCCGTCAAATTGGCACGATTATCAAAACG
>JBNMHA010000186.1:0-3012 GCA_050872545.1 Spirochaetales bacterium
AAGTTTATCACTGTCATCAAAATCGGCATTATGTTTACCTGGAAGTTTCCGATTTTCAATAAGCCATCCGGTTTGCTCAAGTCATTGAGGAACAGAAAGCTTACTCCGTTCAGCACAGTCAAATGACTTAGATAATGATACGCTGCGATAAAGAACGGCACTTGGATTGCAACGCCGATTACCGAACGAAGCTGCATAAGCGGATGATAATGCTGCTGTCGATAATAAGTATTTATTATCATGTGCCGTTCGTCGCCGTGAAAAGCCGCTTTTATTTCATCAAGTTTGCCTTTCATTCTGCGTTGCTTCTCGCGCTCTTCATCTTGCCAAGCGTCAGCCATGTTGTAAAGCGGCAGAACAAGCAGCGTTACCAGCGTACTTAAACCTACAATAGCAATACCTTCATTACTGAAAACTTTCATAAACAGAACAAAGAAAATGCTGAGAATACTTTCTATAGGATAAATGATTAATGTATAAAAAAAATCTGCCATAAAAAATTTTCCTCAATGATTTTCAACAACCGGTTTTGCTCCAGTCCAATTCTCTTTGATAAAAATATTGTCTTTTACATGCAAAATTTCATCATCGGTATAATTAAACTTATACTTGCCGTGTGATGAAATCGCATGTTTGTGACTTGTTACAAGTGTAATTCCGTCGTTTTTTTGTTCGCTGTTCAGTGGTGTTCCGGTAAATGGATTTCTTTGCAAATCTTCGGGCAAGTGTGAAACGGCAATCGTCGGTACATCGGCATTTGTCATAAACTCATAAGAAGTTTTTACTTCACCGGCGGCATTAAAATCTTTTACCAATAAAAGCGGATTATAAAAAGCATAAGCTCTTGCATCTTCTAAAATCGGGAAAATTGAAGTAAACGGATGTACTTCCACATCATAGCCGTGATCGGCAGCTATAATAATTTTAGTGTTGTCATAAACACCTTCGGCTTTCATACGTTCCCACCAATTGCACAAAACTTCCAGTGCGCATATATTCATTGAAAAAAGCGGTTCTTCTTTATCTCTGTAAGGAAATTTATAGTTGCTTTTATATGAAGAATCACGAGGTTTTCCCGGAATAAAATCCGGCGGATATACATTATAATTGGTATGAGTAAGTTCATTGGTAAGCATTACAAGTTCACCGACATCGGAATCATAAGTACATAACTCCGGCAGGTAAGCCAATTCGGAATAAGAATCTACACATGATTCAAAACCTGTTTTATTGTCTTGATTTTTATATTGCTCAATATCCATCCAGCAGCCGTCATTGTAAAGAATAGGGCGAAAAACCGCAGGTAATTCTCTGAATATACTGAAATTCAGTAAATCATTTTTAATCTTATTTTCAGTCCAAGCCGCAGAACCGCCATCCAGTACGGATATTTGCTCTTTTGCAATTACAGATTTATTTTCATTTATCCACCGTTTACTGTAACGCCCAATCAGTAATTTGCTCTCAAATCCTTTGTCGTTTAAAACACTGACATCAGGAATCCAAGAATATCCGGCATAAACAGGATCGGCAAATGCACTGTGGTAACCTGCATTTTTGAAAATTGTCGGCAATACAAAAAGTGCTTCATTGTGTTTATCTACCAAAGCAACATCATCACGTCGATTCATTTCCAGCGGTGCATATTCATAACCACCGAATATAGGTGCAGAACCCATAACTGTATGACCGTTAAACGAAGCCGTATTCGGATAATAAATAAAACCACTCATTCTTTCTTTAAGCGTTGGGTCACATTTTAGTGCTTCTTCAAAATAATTGCTTATTGCACGATCAAGCATTATCACAATGACATTCTGTTTTGTTTTACTAAGTTTGAAAAACTGCGAAATTTTCTCATCAACAGCAGCATCTTTTTTGCTTTCTTCACGAATATCTTTATTCAATGCAATATATTCGTTGTGTTCTTTCTTAATTTCAGCAAAATTCTTTATAGACATTGCCGCCAATACAAGAAGACAAATACTAAGCACGGAATTAAGCCATTTTGATTTATGGAAATAAAATAGCAGAAGCACCGCGACTGCTACAACGGCAAGTACGAGCAGATTAACAATAATTCCACTTTTGCCTATTGATGAAAAAGTTACAGAACTGTCGAATGTGAGAGTCGAAGAAATGTTCCCATAATTTCCCGGAAACAAAAATACATTTACTACCGAACAGACCGCAGCTGTCAACCAAACAAGCATAAGCGGATATTTCACTCGGTCTTTGAACAGGCAGTAAATCATCAGCGGATAAAATGCCAGCAAACCTATGCTTTGTGCCAAAACGACCGGAATGAATGATAGCGGATTTTTTGACGGCAACGAAACAACTTGCGCAAACTCATGCACTGACGATGAAATCAATGACAACGGAACTGTAAGTCCGGCTAAAATTGCAAGCACGGCACATGACAATATAAAAAGCGTGCTGTTGTTTTTTGAATTATTTCGTAAGTTCGGATTAAAAATACCAAATTTTTTTACTGCATTGAAAATTGCCGGTAGGAAATACAATATGACCATAACCACACAAGAAAATGCACTGACAAGAAGTTTTCTTTTAGGTCCAAAGTTTACATCTTTAAGCGGAGTCAGCTGAATAAATCCGGGTATCCACAGACAAAGGCTAAATGCAAATACCAATGCTGAAACAATAATTACCGAATATCTGAAATTACGTCCCGGATTGGCAGTGCGGTGGAAAATGTTTTTTATCAGCGAGAACAAATTGTTCATTGTCCAGTAAAGAACAAGTCCGGACGGCGATGGGTAGAGCAGCACAAGAAACAGCAGTGCCATTATTACTAGCTGGGTAATTTCTTTGCCGGTCAGCTTCTTGCCGTAAACAGCTGCGGACATCAAGTTTATCACTGTCATCAAAATCGGCATTATGTTTACCTGGAAGTTTCCGATTTTCAATAAGCCATCCGGTTTGCTCAAGTCATTGAGGAACAGAAAGCTTACTCCGTTCAGCACAGTCAAATGACTTAGATAATGATAC
>JBNMHA010000187.1:0-2995 GCA_050872545.1 Spirochaetales bacterium
GTGGAGTTCGCTGAGGAAATTGTGCGCACTTTCATCTATATCGAGCAGAATCCTATTCGTGCAGGTCTGGTCAGAAGTTCAAAATTGTCTGATTATCCGTTCTACGAAGTTTGGGAACCGCTCTTGCCGGAGGAGCTGCGACAGTTTTCGCAGTAAATTACTGTTAATTTCTGATGTGAACTCTTAGTTTATTCTGTTTTCTTATAATTATTTACACAACCTACAGGCTAACTATGCCCTTTTGAAACTGCAAAACCTCATTTTTATACCAAAACAAGATTTTTTTGTTCTATTTTCTAGCCTTTGATTTGCAAATTCTGCTGTTTTTTTACCTACTGCGTCTCTTTTTTCAACATTTTTGCTTCTTTTGGTTATTTCTTGTGGAATATGCACAGAGCTTAATCCCATTACCGAATAGCACGCAATACTAACACTGAATAGAGAGCAGACCATAATCCCAACCACGAATACAGCTCTGGGCAAAAAATCAAGCAAATCAAGCAGATTGACATTTCAGCACTCTTTAAGTATAAGAAATAAAAATTTTGACTGGCATTAGTGGAGGATTTAAATGATTATAGCCTGTTTGGATTTGGAAGGCGTTTTAGTACCTGAAATTTGGATTGCAGTAGCTGAAAAAACTGGTATCGAAGACCTGCGTCTTACAACAAGAGATATTAGTGATTACGATAAATTAATGAAGCACCGAATCAGTATTCTTGATAAGCATAAAATTGATATTGAACTGATTCAGGAAGTAATTAACAAAATTGAGCCACTGCCTGGGGCAGTAGAATTTATTGAAAAGTTAAGAGAGAGATTTCAGATTATAATTTTATCTGATACCTTTTATCAATTTGGAATGCCTCTAATGAAGAAATTAGGCAATCCTACATTATTCTGTCACGATTTGATTGTCGATGAAACCGGAAAAATTGTTAATTACAAGCTGCGTATGGCAGATCAAAAGCGTGAGGCAGTAAAGAGATTAAAGGAACTCAATTTCAATATTATAGCATCCGGTGACAGTTACAATGACACTAATATGCTTTCAGTTGCGGATCGCGGTATTTTATTCTGTCCGCCTCAGCGTGTAATTGATGAATTTCCGCAATACCCCGTTGCATTAAATCATGAAGAGCTTTTCGATTATTTCATTCAAGCTGAGAAAGAAATTATTAAATAATCACTTAGCATAACAAACAGCAAACACCGCCCAATAGATTTCATTTGTGGCGGTATTGTTGTCTGTATCCCGTTTTGGTATTAAGGTCTGGGCATTAATAGTACTTAGTACTCATAAAAAAACACCGCCTGATGAAATTTTCACTTCTGACGGTGTTTACTGTATCCCATTTCAGTATTGAGGCATGGGCGTTAAAAAAAATACTACTCGCTGCAGCGGCGTAATTTTACTACTTTGGAATAAACATCTTCCTGATACATAATATTGGTATCGAAAGATTTTCCTGTCTTCGGGCAGATAACATGCACATCAACCTGTTTCATTTCAGGAACTCTTATGTCCTTGTTAATGTCATTAGGAAGTATGTCACGGTAAACATCAATTTTTACTATATGCGCACCGCCGCATTCGGGGCAATTATTTAAGTGAAACTCTTCAATTTTATTTTCAATCATAAATTCTTCCTTATTAATAGCTAAATCTTATTAAACATTAAATCTAAAATGCACAACATCACCGTCCTGCATTACATAATCTTTTCCTTCCACACGAACTTTTCCATGTTCACGCGCTGCATTTACTGAACCGTACTGAATTAAGTCATCATAACCGACAACTTCCGCACGGATAAATCCCTTTTCAAAATCAGAATGAATCTTACCGGCAGCCTGCGGAGCCTTTGTTCCTACAGGAATCGTCCAAGCTCTCACTTCCGGCTTACCTGCGGTAAGATAACTGAACAGCCCGAGCAATTTATATGAAGCTTTAATAAGTCGATCAAGTCCCGATTCCTTAAATCCCAATTCATCAAGGAACATCTTCTTCTCTTCGCCTTCAAGCTGAGCAATTTCTTCTTCAACCTTAGCGGAAATTATTACCATCTGGGCATTTTCCTTTGCAGCTCGGGCTTCGACAACTTTTACAAACTCATTATTTTCGGCACCTGATGAGATTTCATCTTCACCTACATTTGCGGCAAAGATAATCGGTTTGGAAGTCAGCAAAAAATAGCCTTTCAGTAATTCCGCTTCATCATCCGATTCTGCAAAAGTTCTGGCACTTTTTCCCTCGCCTAAGTGATTAAGCAGCCGTTTCATCATCTCTAATTCTTCAGCCACCTTTTTGTCCTTGCTGCCCTTCAGAGATTTTTCCTGCTTTTCAATACGTTTTTCCATTGCGTCAATATCAGCAAGGATAAGCTCGGTTTCGATAGTTTCAATATCGCGTTCCGGATTTACTCCGCCGTCAACATGAATAACATCTTTGTCCTGAAAACATCGCACAACATGTACAATTGCATCAACTTCTCTTATATGCGCAAGAAATTTATTGCCCAGACCTTCACCTTTGCTTGCACCTTTTACAAGACCGGCAATATCTACAAATTCTACAAATGCCGGAACAATCTTTTCTGTATCATAAAGTTTTGCCAATACATCCAAACGTTCATCCGGCACAGCCACTGTACCGACATTCGGCTCAATCGTACAAAACGGATAATTTGCCGCCTGCGCTCCGGCTTTGGTCAAAGCATTGAACAATGTACTTTTACCGACATTCGGCAATCCAACAATTCCCAATTTCATCGCATTTATCTCCCATATACTTATTCTTAATAATGTTGATTCTTATACAACAAAGACAGCAGAACTGCAACAGTAGACAATTTTATATGTTTGTAATTTTCATCACTTTTTATATATTTATTCTTTATAAAATTAATTCTGATTGTTAAACTGTTGCAGCCGGAAGTTACAAGGAGGAATTATGATTATTGACAGAAAAATATTTGATATACATGGTCACAAC
>JBNMHA010000188.1:0-2946 GCA_050872545.1 Spirochaetales bacterium
GGTTATAGGAAAGGGGAAACTGCGGCATGCTGAAAGAGCTGTTTCCCCTTTCCTAACTTTTTCCACGTTTTAAGCCCAAAACGAAACTTTGCTGCCGGTTTACACGGCGAATTGCAGATTGAAGTACAAATGTCAAAAACCTTAACCAAAGTTGCATTACCTCGCCGATGACATCGGCAAAATGCCTTTTAAACAACAGTTAGGTTCTATCTCATCAAAAAACAGATTCCCGTGTCGTCACGGGAATGACATGTAATGTAATCGCAAGGCTTAGGCACTTTAAAGTACCGTTGCACTTCAGTGCAGTCACACAAAAAGATAATACTCTCAATATGTCAAAGAACCTGATACGGAATTATATTCCGTATAAAAAAACGGGCACGGGCGTAAACCCGAAACCCGTTTAAGTTGTTAAACTAAGAAATTAAATTATTTCTTTGCTGTAACTGTTACATAAGCTTCATGATTTCCGGCAACTCTCAAAGTTGCAGTATATTCACTTCCTGTTGTTAAAACCTTAGCAGCAAAAGTAATATTTCCCTCAGCACCTTCTACCAATTTGTATTCTTTATCTAACTTTTTAATTTCTACACCGCAAGCTTTGAAATCCCAAGAACCATTTGTGAATGCAAAAGCAACATCGGTCTTACCATCTTTATCTTCTGTAGCAGTAAAATCAACCGCATTGTTTGTAAGTGCAGCGTGAGTCCAACCATTGATTGTTCCAGCAACAGAAGTTAAATCTTTGCATGTAGGAACTACAGGAGCTGCTTTTGTTGCATTTGAAGGAAGTGTAGCACCGGCTGTCATTTTCATCAAATCAGCATTCCAAGCAGACATTTGGTAGTTATCTGGGTCAGTATCTTCTGCTCCCAATGCAAGAACATAAGGTTTGTAGCCTTTAAGGTTTACAATATCATCATTTGTCATAACAGATTCACCATTTTTATTTACATCACCTGGTAAAAAACAAGCTTTCAAATCTGTCAATACAAGTTTTGTCATATCAACTGTTACTGTAAAAGTTGTATCTTTAACTGTAGCTACAACACCTGTGTAATATTGGTAAACATCATTTACAGCGGTTGCACCATAAACTACGAAATCACCCTTTTTATTTGTATCATCAATTTTCAAGTTTCCGTAAGCTCCAATCTGATATTCAGGATTTTCCGCAGTTGCTTGTTTAAAATTTGCTGCAGTTTTACAAGTTTCTAACTGAGCATCAGTCAGCAACATAATTGTGAAAGCAGGAGATGTTTCCTTTCCACCCCAAGCCTTTGAAATATCTGTAATATTTACTGTATAGCTGTAAACACCTTCACCGCCTTTAGCAACAACTTTTTGTTCTCCGCCGGAACTTCCCGGTTCATCTTCTTTTTTTGTAGTGTCACAAGCAACTAACATTGCAGACATTGCCATTGTTGCCAATGCAATTTTCCATAAGTTTTTGAGTTTAATCATTTTTTGTCTCCTTAAAAAATAATTTGTTTTTATGTAATCAGGCAGGTAGCCTGATTGTTACTTTGTTTCCAAAAACTGTCTGCTAAGCTGAAGTACATTTCACTAGCAGACAGTCATTTTTTTTACCAGCTTGCGGTTAATGCTCCGTCGTAGCCTTTAGTATTGAAACGTTTTGTGAAAACATTAGACACGTCTCCGTAAATTGATTTAACATTCAATACCAAAGTTGTTGTTCCTTCTGCATTGGTATTACCCGGTTTAGTAAAGTCGTAAACAAGGTTATTTTCTGCATTTGCATATTCAGAACTTCCTGAGAATGCTGTCTGCCACCAGGTAGAATCATTTAATGCCATATCTTTACTTGTCATTGGCACAAATTGACACCATAAAGGTGCTGCAAAAATATAAGTGCCAAGTTTGAATGTTGCAGTTCCGTCTTCTACATCTACAATGTAAATGTCTTTTTCTTCCTGAAGTTTTTCGAGCTTCCATTCATTAGGCGTTCCCCACATAGACACTGCTTTTACTTGTTCAGGTAAATTTGTAACTTTAATTACCAAATCCCCTTGAAATGATCTTGTGGTTTCGATGTTACAAGACACAAGTCCCATCAGGAGAATGCTTGCTGCTGCAATTAAAGAAATTATTTTTTTCATCTGTTTCCCCCCTTAGAAATCCCACTGTAAACCGACTGTGAATACAGATTGTTCTTGAGTGTAGTCTTTGTTATTTTTGTATACGCTCTTCTGTCCCAGACTGTCGCTTCCTGTATACCAGTTGCATGTTGTATTTCCGTCATCATCAAATGGATCCCATCCAAGACCTAAGTTCACGAAGAAAGTAGGGAATTGAAGTGTTTCCAAAGGAAGTTTCCATTTGAATTGTAATGCCCAGCCGACATTCCAGTAATCTGTTCTGCCTTTCCAGTAAGCTTCTTTTAATTCATCTACAGTTCTCAAGGTTTTTTGTGTAAAATCCTGAACTGTCTTTCTGTCAAAATCGTCAAGCATTGCAGGGTTCAACGCTCCCAAAGTCGCATCGCTATGTTTCCAGAAGTTTCTCAAGATAAAACCGATTCCCAAGCTGATGTCTTTGTCAAAGTACAAAGTTGCACGCATTTGGTTGTACATTTTGTCAGCCTGAATTGTATTTCCCATGATTTTCCACACCTCTTCTGTAGTAGAAGCGTAGTATGCGTCCTTGTATCCGATTTCCATTTGATACAAGAATTCAACACTCTTCAATACTTTAGAAATATTGCTGTAAGCAAAGTCTAACCATACAGTGTTGAATGTGAATAAGTTTGTAGAAACGATTTCATCATTAACTTTCACTTTTCCGTCTTGGTAATTTGTATAAGAGAATGTTACCCCTATGTTAGCAGACAAGTTCTTCCACTGTGTTCCCACAAATGGGCTGGACAAGAAGTCAATTTGGCGTTTATCTTTGTCATAACCGTCATCTTCTTCCATCAATGGAGAA
>JBNMHA010000189.1:0-2891 GCA_050872545.1 Spirochaetales bacterium
CGGCGGAACGGGCGAGATGAATCAGCAAACAGTCGAATCAGGAACAGAAATCGAACTGCCGGAAAGCACATTCACAAGAGATGGCTACATATTTGCAGGCTGGGCAACATCCGCCGACGGAGACGTTTCATATTCCGACAATGCAAAAATCACCCTAACCGGCGACATTACCCTTTACGCAAAATGGGGAATGACAGCCACAAACGCAGCCGAGACAATCGCAAATCTTACCGAAGAAGGTGCGCACACAGTTACTGTTGCAGGCGAAATCTCTGCGGACGACTTGAGCAAATTAGCAAATGCAATCAGCGGACTGGCAGAAAATGTCAATGTCATCCTTGACCTTGGCGACACAACAGGACTAACAGAAATTCCAAAGGATTTTATGAGCAATCAGGATGAGAATCTTGCAGGCATTGTAATTCCAGCTTCCGTTACAGAAATCAAAAGCAATTTCTGGTTCTGTTCAAATCTTTCGGTTCTGAAAGTTGCGGAAAACAATCCGGCTTACAAGAGCGTTGGTAACATCATCTACACAAAGGACGGACAGACGCTTGTTCTTGCTGCAAGGGCTCTAACGGAAGCAACGATTCCGGCAAGCGTTGTAACTATTGGAATATTTGCATTTCAGACTTGCAAAAAATTGCAGAAAATCACTTTTGAACAGGGAAGTGTTTTGGGGACAATCGAAGAATCGGCTTTCGGTGATTGCCTTGAACTTGCCGACATCACTTTTCCGACTTCGCTCAAATCATTGGGAGAAACCGCATTCACCAACTGTCAGGCACTCACTTCTGTGGCACTGCCGGAAGGCATAAAGACAATTCCTACATGCACATTCTTGAACTGCAAAGCTCTTACAGAAATCTCGCTCCCTTCAACACTTGAATCCATTGGAGATTTTACGTTTGGCAACACGAAACTTTCTGTTGTGAAGTATAACGGCACAAAATCCGGGTGGGGAAACATACAAAAAGGAAACAACAACAATGACCTTGACAACGCCGCGGTCATCTGTATGGGCTCCGACCCCAAGGAAGTCTACGCACCAGCCGACAAAGCCGCAGCAGCAATCGCAACATTGGAAAGTGGAACTAAGGCAAATCGGAATATCTGCACAGTAAAAATTACCAGCAGAGAAGAAAGTGATAAAGATTTTCTGAAAGAAATAGGCGAGAAAATAGAATCAAGGTATGCTGAATATGTCTGTATAAATCTTGACCTTTCCGCAACAAGTATTACAGAAATTCCAGAGAAGGCTTTTTATGGCGTCAGTTTGCTAGAAATAACGCTGCCAGATTCTTTGGACACTATCAGAATGAAAGCTTTTAAAGATGATTACAAGCTTAAAAAAATTGTAATACCTGATAACGTAAGAATCATTGAAGCAGAGTCTTTTAATGGCTGTTTGTATCTTGCAGAAATAACGCTTCCTGCAAGCCTAACTAATATTGGTGATTCCGCATTCGCAGATTGTGTCAGCCTAAAAACCGTAAACTACAAAGGCACACAAGCGCAGTGGGAGGCAATCAGCATTCATACCACCGGCAACGACAAGCTCACCGGCGCAAAGATAATCTGCACCGACGGCGACATATAACAACTAGCCTCTGTCATTATCGGGCTTGACCCGATAATCTCGTGTGCAGGGATTCCTGTGTCGTGGCACAGGAATGACAAGAAAGCGGACTATAACTGCCTGGCATAGGCATTGGAAGAAGTCAAGGTGGTTGAGCAAGCCAAAACTTTAGTTTTTGGTTATGTCGAAACCACCTGATTTACAGAGTTCATTTCGACGAGCTCAATGACCTCTGTACAGATGCTCAATGACCTCTGTAAATTGTACAGACCGTGCCCCGACACGCGACGTTTGCGAAGCAAACTCGGTTGGCAACCCCCTTCCGCCTCGTCATTAATGTGATGAACCGCCGGATTGTATTTTTGCGTGACTTTTTCCCACAATTTTTAATGTAATTAGAAATTTTGCCGTTCTTCACTATTTCCTCGCAGCAATCTTCCTGTGCGCCTTCAGGTTTTTGAGTGCCCACTCGCAGCGGCTGCCGGTACAAATCGGACTTTTTTAAAATTTAGACATTCTTTTATTGGCACAATAAATGCTTAATTAAAAGTGGGAAATAAGTACTGTAAGAAACATAATTTACAAAAGTATTCATGATTTCTTTCCTATTTTATTTAATGAGCATAAATGGCGAAGTGATTAACGAAGGAACACAAAACATTGCTGTTATTCATTCGTCGAGGGCATCCGCATCAAAACCACTCTACAATTGAAGTATTGCATTAAAATATTAAGGGTTCAAAATAGCTCAGTGTGGTAAAAATGACATAGTGCATTTGTCTGACATTGTTCAAAGGAGAAAAATTATGAAGAAACAGGTTTGTCTTTTTATTTGTATATTTTTTCTGATACTTGGCTGCGATCAGAGCGTTAATATGCTTTTGGGAGTAGGTCAGGCTATTGATAATGAACCACCGAAAATAAGTGTCACATCACCTGAAAACGGTATTTACGTAAATAAATCGGATATTACTATAACCGGAACATGTTCGGATAATGTAGGCGTAACGAGAATCAGTATATCAGCCGGTTTAACCGGAGTTACTTCTGTCGTTACGGAAGAAAGGTACTTAAAAAATGTTCGCGAAGGCTCTTGGATCGTAACTTTCAATGAAAGCAAACTCGGCAGAGACTTAAACCTTTGGCAAAGCGGACTGAAAGTAACTTTTACGCTTACCTGTTATGATGCTGCCGGTAATTCGGTTGTGGAACATATTTTCTTGTATATAGATACCGACTTGCCCGAAGTTACGATTAACAAACCGGAAACGCGTTTCGGTAATGATGAAAAAACTGAATATGAGAAAAATCC
>JBNMHA010000190.1:0-2846 GCA_050872545.1 Spirochaetales bacterium
AATCTTGATGCAAAAAATGCACAGCGTGTTGCGGAGTTGCTTTTTGATCTAAGCCGAGACAGAGGACATGCGCTGATAATTGTTACTCACTCACCGTTGATTGCGCAGATGAGTCAGCGCCATTATGTTTTGCGCAGTGGGCTTCTTGTGAAAGAAAATTAACGGCGGCGGCGAATGAATCGAAAATATGCACTTATTACAGGAGGCGCATGTCGTTTGGGACGCGAAATTGCGCTTGATTTAGCAAAGAATGGTTACGACATCTTATTGTTTTACCATAAGTCCGATTCGGTACAGACAATCGACGATATTAAAAAGTGTGGCGTTACTTGTGAGGCTGTTAATTTTAATTTGTTTGATTATGAAAAGATTTCACTACTAATTGAAAATATTAATAAGCAAGGTTTTTTTAGCGAAGGAACAGGGCTACTTGTTAATAATGCGTCTGTTTTTACACGCTGCCCACCGGAAAATACAACTGCCCAAATTTTAGATGAAACTTTTAGGATAAATTTTTTTGCACCGTATCAGCTGTCGTGCTCATTTGCACGGTATGCGCTGCCCGGAAGTTCCGTTGTAAACATTGCAGACTGCAAAGCTGCAAAAAACGGAACAGCATACAGTGCGTATGTTTTGTCAAAAAAATCACTGATTGACATGACGTTACAGTTTGCAGTAGCTTTTGCACCTGAAATCAGAGTAAATGCAGTTTGTCCCGGCTCGCTTTTGCCATCGGTCGCAGAGACTTGTGAGAAATTTGAAGCACGTATAAAGAAGGCACCGATGAAAAATGCGGGCAGTACGGAAGAAGTTTGTTCAATGGTAAGATTTTTGCATGAAAGTCCCGGCTTGACTGGGCAAATCTTATATGCCGACGGCGGTATGCACATATTTACGGGGGAATTATGAAAAATGCTGTGATAAAAATAAAAAATCTTAAAGTTATGGCGACAATCGGCGTTTATGACTTTGAGCAGGTGAAGCGTCAGCCACTTTTTATTACATTGAAGCTGAATTATAATGCAGAAAAGGCATGTGCTGCAGATGATATTTCCAAAGCGGTTGATTACAGTATGTTGGAGAAGTCAGTTCTTGAATTTGCAGAGAATTCTCATTTTGCACTTATCGAAACTTTGTGTGATAAAATATTGGAATTAGTGCTTCAACATCAGCTTGTATTTAAAGCAGAAGTTAGGATAGCAAAACCGGAGGCGGTTAATTTTTCAGATTGCGTATTTGTTTCTATGAAAAGAAATAAAAATGACCGTTAAAAAGGCTTAAAACTTCATTTTTTTTAAGAATTTACTTTTTTTCTTTATTTATTTTATGGTAAAACCGTTCCACAAAATTATTATCAAAATAAAGGAGTACCATAAAATGAAAAATGCTTATGTAAACCGCGTTTTTGAACAGGTAAAAGCAAAAAATGCTAATGAACCTGAATTTTTGCAAGCTGTTCAGGAAGTTCTTGAATCACTGGAGCCTGTTGTAGAAAAAATGCCTCAGCTTGAAGAAAATGCTATTCTTGAAAGAATGGTAGAACCTGAACGTGTTGTTATGTTCCGCGTTCCTTGGACTGACGATGCTGGCAAAATCCATGTAAACAGAGGATATCGTGTACAATACAACAGTGCAATCGGACCTTACAAAGGCGGTCTTCGCTTCCATCCATCAGTAACTTTAAGTATCTTGAAGTTTTTGGGATTTGAACAGTGCTTTAAAAACAGCCTTACAACTCTTCCTATGGGAGGCGGAAAAGGTGGTTCAGATTTTGATCCTCACGGAAAATCAGACAAAGAAGTTATGCGTTTCTGCCAATCTTTTATGACAGAACTTCAAAGACATATTGGTGCCGATACAGATGTTCCTGCTGGAGATATTGGCGTAGGAGCTCGTGAAGTTGGTTATATGTACGGTCAGTACAAAAGACTTCGCAATGAATTTACTGGCGTTTTGACTGGAAAAGGTCTTACATTCGGCGGTTCATTAATTCGTACAGAAGCAACAGGTTATGGTCTTATTTATTTTGCTGAAAATATGCTTGCTACTAAAGGAGATACTTTTAAAGGTAAAGTATGTTCTGTTTCCGGAAGCGGTAATGTTGCTCAATATGCAGTTGAAAAACTTCTTCAATTGGGTGCAAAACCGGTTACATTGTCTGATTCCAACGGTTATATTTATGATCCGGACGGAATTACTCAAGAAAAACTTGATTGGGTAAAAGAACTTAAAAATGTTAAACGCGGCAGAATTAAAGAGTATGTTGAAAAATATCCTAATGCTAAGTATGTTGAGGGAGAAAAACCTTGGTCTGTAAAAGTTGATTGTGCTTTCCCATGTGCGACACAAAATGAACTTGACGGAAAGGCAGCCGAAACATTATTGAAAAATGGTTGTATGCTTGTAGCAGAGGGTGCAAATATGCCGTCTACAGTAGATGCTGTAAATGCGTTTGTTGCAGCAAAAATTCTTTATGCACCGGGAAAAGCTTCTAATGCCGGCGGTGTAGCTACATCAGGTTTGGAAATGTGTCAGAATTCAGAAAGACTTTCTTGGTCTGCTGAGGAAGTTGACGCAAAACTTAAGAGCATTATGAAAAATATTCATGATGCGGCTTATAAGGCGGCAAAAGAATTTGGTATGGAAGGAAATTATGTTGCAGGTGCTAATATTGCCGGTTTCCTGAAAATTGCCGAAGCAATGATCGCACAGGGCGTTGTCTAATTTTTTTAGCTGATACTTTTGCAGAAGTTTGCAGATTAATATTTGCAGCTTCTGCTTTTTTATTTTGTTTTGGGATTGTGGCCTGCTCTCTATTCTGTGTTAGTATTGTGCGCTATTCGGTA
>JBNMHA010000191.1:0-2795 GCA_050872545.1 Spirochaetales bacterium
ATTTCGGCCTGTCTGTTATCAGCGTGAATAGATGATAAAAAAAATAAAATATATTTATAATATGGGGAGTTTCAAGAATGAAGGCTATTTTTGAAGACAGAAACAGACAGTATACTGTTCAAGTTGGAGATACTATCGTAATTGATAAAATGGCAGATGTAGAGAAAGATGCCGAAATTACTTTTGACAAATTAATGATGATTGTTGATGATAATGCAACAAAAATCGGAGCACCTTATGTTGCTGGAGCAACAGTGAAAGCTAAAGTTGTAGACAATAATGTTCGTGATCCGAAAATCATTGTTTTCAAATTTAAAAGAAGAAAAAACTACAAAAGAACAAAAGGTCATAAAGAACAAAGAACTTTAATTAGAATCGAGTCTATTAACGCTTGATTAAAATAGAATTAACAAGAAAAAATGACTGCGACTATTTTTATAGTTTGCGTTTTCTTGGACACTGCGATTTTGCAGAAAAAGGAAATGATATAGTTTGTGCCGGAGTTTCAGCTCTTGTACAGACTGCCGGTGCTTTGTTTAGGGCTTGTAATGCAAGTGAAATAAAGCAAACCGATACTAAAAATTGTTTTGAGATAAAAATTGAAAATGTAACGGATAATGATAGAGATAAGGTTATAAATTACTGTGATTTTTTATTGACCGGATTATTTTTAATGGAAAAACATTATCCCGATTATGTAAAGATTATTATTTTGGAGGAATAAAAATGGCACATCATAAAGGTGGCGGAAGTACTAGCAACGGAAGAGATTCGGAATCAAAAAGATTAGGCGTTAAAAAATTCGGTGGAATGGCTGTTACAGCAGGAAATATTTTAGTTCGACAGAGAGGAACTAAATTCTATGCCGGAAAAAATGTTGGCTGTGGAAAAGATCACACTCTTTTTGCTTTGGTTGACGGCGTTGTAAAATTTGAGAAAATTCTCGGTGGAAAGAAAAGAGCAATAAGCGTTTATTCAGTTTAATTTATGTTTTTTGTAGATGAAACAATAATTAAGGTTCGCTCCGGAAACGGCGGCGCAGGTTGTGTCAGTTTTCGGAGGGAAAAGTATATACCGTATGGCGGACCAAACGGAGGAGACGGAGGCGATGGTGGCTCCGTCTTTTTTCGTGTTCGTGATAATCTTCGTACATTGTATGATTTAAAAAGGCGCAAGAATTTCATTGCAAAAAACGGATTGCCTGGAATGGGTTCACAAATGAACGGCAAAGATGGCGAAGATATTTACATTGATGTTCCACCCGGAACCGTTTTTTATGATGCAGATACAGGTACTTTGATTCATGATATGCTTGATTCCGGTAAAACGTTTGAATTCCTGAAAGGCGGAAAAGGCGGATTAGGGAATATGCATTTTGCGACATCAACAAACCAAGCACCGCGATATGCCCAACCCGGTTTGCCTGGAAAAGAAATGCGTTTGCGTGTAGAATTGAAATTGATTGCAGATATTGGGCTTGTAGGTTTTCCAAATGCAGGTAAATCGACGTTGTTAAGTGTAATATCATGTGCAAAACCTAAAATTGCAAACTACCCTTTTACAACTCTTGTTCCTAATCTCGGAGTTTTTCATGTTGATTATGAAAGTTTTGTAATGGCTGATATTCCCGGAATTATAGAAGGCGCATCATCTGGAATAGGACTTGGCATTGAATTTCTTAAACATATAGAAAGAACTAAACTTTTGTTATTCGTAATAGATTTGGATGATCCGGATTATGAACTGCAATTTGATAAACTGCGGAAAGAAATTTTTAACTATTCAAAAGAGCTTTATAATAAACCATATTTAATAGCTGCGTCAAAATACGATTTGCACGACGGTGCATTTAAAATGGAATTGTTAGAAAGTGAAATGAACATTCATGCTATTCCTTTTTCCAGTGTTACCCACGAAGGCGTTGATGCATTATTGTATGCATTAAAAGATAAAATTCATGCACTTGAAAATGAGTCTGCAAAATGAGAATTGCTGTTTACGGCGGAAGTTTTAACCCTATTCACTACGGTCATTTATTGTCTGCGGTTTGGGTTCTGGAAAAATTGAATTATGACAAAATTATTCTTGTTCCTGCCAATATTCCGGTGCATAAAAGTTATTCAGATTACCCTGCCGCAGTTCATCGTTTAAAAATGACTGAACTGGCTGCCGAAGGACTTGATTATCTGGAAGCATCGGATGTTGAGATAAAACGCGGCGGAAAATCTTACAGTATTGATACAATTCGTGAATTAAAGGAAAAGCTTAATCTTACCGAAAAGCCGGGATTGATATTCGGAGATGATTTACTGGATGGGCTTCATTTGTGGAAAGAGATTGATAAACTTTGCACAGAATGTGAGCTTATTTGTTTGAAGCGTGATAACTTTTCAACTTCCGTTTCGTATCCGATGACATTACTTGATAATCGTGTTATTAATATCAGTTCTACCGATATAAGAGACAGAGTACGCAGCGGCAGAAAAATTGATTTTTTATTGCCGGACAAAGTGAAAGATTATATAAATAAGCACAATCTTTATATTTGATATTTTTAAAAGGTTAAGTAATGGATAGCAGACACTCTAATAATGCAAACAGTTGGGTTTTGATTGCCGTAATTATTTTATTGCTTGTCATAACAATATTTGCCGGAACTTTTTTTAAAAGCGAAAATAAACTTCAGGTTTTGTTGAAAAACAATCAGACTGTATCGTGCTTTTTTGCAGTTCACGATGATGAGCATAAAATAATAAAAGCATTTGTTTTGTTTTATAACTCAATGACAGACAGAG
>JBNMHA010000192.1:0-2750 GCA_050872545.1 Spirochaetales bacterium
AAACTTTGCAAACAACTACTGGAAATTTTACTTCACATTAAAATTAGCAAGCTAAAGTTTCAGGAACCGCAAAAGAACATTAAAATTACAAGCGAGTCGCGTGGGATTCGTCTCGACGTTTACGTTAAAGACAGCAACCGCATTTTTGACATTGAGATTCAAACGACCGACAAGAAGAACTTGGAGCTTCGGACACGCTACTATCAAGGGGTGATGGACATCGATGAATTGGAACAAGGCAATAAATTTCACGAACTAAAGGAAAGTTATATTATTTTCATTTGCATGTTCGACCCATTTGGTGATAACTTGCCAATTTATACTGTGAAGCAGGTTTTTGACGAAAATGAAAAGCATGTTTTCGATGATAAAACGCACAAAATATTTTATAATGCAAAGGCGTTTGATAAAATTAACGATGCGCCCGAAATAAAAGCATTTTTGGAATATCTGTGTAAAAATCAGGTGACTACAGATTTTACTGCGTTGCTTGACGCTGCGGTGAATAGGAATAAAGGCAATCAACAATGGAGGAAAGAATATATGACATTAGCATATAATATGGCAGTAGCTGTTGACGAAGCCCGTAATGAGGGAATCGCAATCGGCGAAGAACGTGGTCGCAGTGAAGGAATTTCGCTTGGCATTACTCAAGGCGAACATAAGAAAGCTATTGAAACTGCGAAAAGCATGAAGTCTGAAAATATGCCGGTTGCCATGATTGCGCATTTTACCGGCTTATCGGTTGAGGAAATAGAAAAACTCTAGGAACATTGCGCAGATTCCTGTGTCATTCCCGGCAGCTTTCTGCTTTGTGCTTTTTATCTTCCTTGTCATTGTCGGACTCGATCCGACAATCTCCTGTAAATATTAGAATAGATTCCCGTGTCGCAGCACGGGAATGACAGTAAAAAGAAGTGCGAGAATGGCAATGCGCAAAAGTTTGGGATGACAAGCAACTAATCAACTGATGTTTATTAAGGAACTGTGATGTTTTACATTGCGGTTCTTTTTTTATGCAAAAGCAGTACTTTTAAGCAAAGTGTCAGGTCTCGATTCTAAAATAGAATACAGCTCTGGCACCAGTTACACGCAAGAACCACAAGGGACAGACCCTAATTCCAAAGTAGCATAAAGACCTGTCCCTAAAGAACAATCAATTTTACTTGCATTCCAAAATAGAATTAAGGTCTGTCCCTTTAAAACTTTATTCAACCTAAATATTAATTTTCTACTAATTACTCACTATTAATAAGGAAGAAACTCGAATTTATTAATAGGAAAATGGACATATAAATAAATTAACAGTGCAGAAATGAACAAATTAATTTAAATAAATATTGTTCGTCAAAAAAAATAATTTTTTATTTTAAAAATATTTAATTGTTTGGAGTTGACAGACGATTTTTCTATTTGTACAATGCTACAAAATAGCCTGTTAGGTTATAACAAAATTAAATATGTTCTTAGGGGGACAAATTAAAATGAAAAGAATTATTTCAATTCTTACTTTAGTTGCAGCAATGTTTACATTTGTTGCATGTGGCGGAGAAGGAAGTACTGCACAAACTACTCCGGCTGAAAGTGCTACAGTTAATGACACTTTAAAAGGATTTAAAATTGAAGGAGACAAAGTTATCTTTACTTTCAACGTAAAAGATTATGCATCTTTTGAAGAAATTGAAGAAGTTACTGTTTCCGGTGATTTTAACGGTTGGGATCCTGTTGCTGCTGATTGGCAGGCTACTGATGATGATGGAGACGGAATCTGGACTTTTGAAACAGATTTAGCAACTGTTCCATGCGGAACTAAATTTAAATTTGTTACAAACCAGGTAGACTGGATGCAGCCAAATGCAGATGCGTTGGATGCTAAATATTTAGCTGATGACGGATTCGGTGGATTCAACCTGGTTTTGGCTTGCGAATAAGCAAGGCTTACTGAGGCTAAAGATTACGGGGAAAGGATTACTCAACTGCCCCCGTAATTTTTTTACCAATCAACTTATTAACAAAAGGAGGAACAAAATATGAAAAGAGCAATTACCGCTCTAGCATTAGCTGCTGCTTTGATGCTGTCTGTTGTCGCATGTCAAGTTTACAACCCTACAGACAACTCCACAATGTATACAGCTATGCGTACTGAAGGGGCTACTTCTTGGGCTGCTTATGCTGAAAAGTTTGAAGACGCAGATGCAGACCAGAAATATGAAACTCTTATGGAATATGAAACTTTTAGAAAGTTAGAGAAAAATCCTGATTATAGCTGGAAGAGCAAAGCTGAATGGATTGCGCTATACACTCCATTAAGGTCTACTTATGAAACTGCAAAGAAGGCTTACGGTGACGCAAAAAAAGTTGTAGATGAGGCTGGAAATAATGCTTCAGAGGCTCAAAAGAATGCTTTAACTGCAGCAGAGACTACATTAAAAACAGCAACTGCACCTCTTACTCTGATTTATGGAAGTGTAGACGGACTTAAAACACTCTGGGACAAAGAATTTGACGTTGTTTGGGATTACAACGGAAAACTGTAATTAAAGGAGAAAAGAATTCATGAAAAAGCTTATAGGATTATTTGTAGCTGCAATGATGCTGTTCTCCGTAATGGCAGCTAATGCAAAAGTTACTTATGAAGAAAAAGACGGCAAATGGACATGTATCATTACATACAAAAATGACAACATGGCTGCCGTAAACTGTATCGGTACTATGACCGGAAACTGGAAAGTTCCCGGTGAACCTATGGT
>JBNMHA010000193.1:0-2663 GCA_050872545.1 Spirochaetales bacterium
ATTCTATTTCTTCGGTAGAACAGGTTTTGCCCGATATTGATGACATTATAGATTTATTTGAAAAGAACAATTTGCAACTGCGTTCATTGTATATTTCCAAAAAAATGGTGAAAAATACAGCTAATCAATCAATTTCGGCAATGACCCCGTCATTCAGTTTAGGATTTACCGGAACTTCCACATTTACTAAGGAAGCTTTTGAAAATAATTGGTTTGATGATGTTGATAAAGATTGGAAAAAAAGTGCGGACTTGAAGCTTACCGTAAGTTTGCCGTTTTCAGATTGGATTCCGTTTTCATCATATCAGATCGGGCTTATCGGTACTAAGTATGCATTAAAGAAAATGGATACGGATATTGAAAACTACATTCAACGTCAACGTTTAAGTATTCAGCAGTCAATAGATGCGATTGCCTCCGCTATTTCCAGTATAAAAATTACTAAAATGAGTGTTGAGATTGCTCAGGAGGCACTTGATTTATCACGTGACAGTTACAGAAAGGGCGGTCAGACGCTTGTGGAACTGCATGAAACCGAAAAAAGTTTGCTGAATGCCCAGTATCAGGAACTTGCTGCGGAACTTCAGTATATCAGCAAAATGTTGGAACTTGAGGAGCTGCTGAATATTGACATGGATGAAATAATAAAAATAACTAAAGAAAAAGGTGGAGAACAAAAATGAAAAGAATAGGCAAAATATTTTTAAGCGTATTGGCGTTGTTGTGCTTTCTTGTTTCCTGTGGTGGGAAAAAAGATGCTGCAAAAAAAGATAACGAGCAGCAGACAGAAGCGTTGTTTGCTGTAAACACAATGAAAATACAGCGTGGCAATATCAGTGATTATATAAAACTTACAGGTGATGTTCAGGCTAAAAGAAACATTCAGGTATTTCCCGACCAGAGCGGAAAGATTTCAAACATTGATGTGAAAATAGGTCAATCAGTTGCAAAAGGTCAAAGAATAATGGAAGTAAACCCTTCAAGACCGGGAATGATTTATGCGTTAAGTCCGGTAATTGCGCCTATTTCCGGTGTGATTACATCTTTGCCTTACAAAGTTGGCGATACAGTAAGTATGCAGACACCAGTAGCTAAAGTCGGAAACCTTGACAGCTTGGAAATTATCGCAAATGTGGCTGAAAAATATATTTCCAAAATGAAGGTTGGGCTGAATGTTGCGATAATGGTAGATGCGTATCCAAACACACCTATAAACGGAAGCGTTTATGAAGTAAGCCCTATTGTAGATGAAGTTTCTCGTACATTGGAAGTAAAAATTGAACCGAAAGGTGCAAATGCGGCTTTGCTGAAACACGGAATGTATGCAAATATTAAGATTTTCACCAAAAACAAGAAAAACAGAGTGGTAATTCCAAGTTCATGTATTATTACACGATACGGCGAACAGTCTGTATTTGTAATACGTGATCTTCCTACTGAAATATCCAATGTCACAATCAGCAAGCTACTTTCAACTTCTACCGACGATGAAAAGGCACTTATCCTGCGTTATTTCCCTCGCACGCTTCCGGCTTCGTTCAGAGGCGATGTTTTTGAAACAAAAATTTTGCGTTCACTTGAAAAACGCAATGAAGAGCGCGCAATACTACTGTCACTTTACCAAAAGGATGAAGAAAATAATCTTTACAAATTGAAAGAGCATGGAAGTTTTAATTCCGATTGCGAAAAAGCTTGGAATGTTTTTCTTGAACTCGGACAGGTTTACGTTCTGCCGGTATCTAAGATTTTCAAAAGCAGCATTTCGGAAGATGAACAACTGCGCAGCATTCTGATTGAAAAAGACGTTATAGAAAAGACAACAAAGTTTGTAGAAAAACGAATAATTGAATCCGGAATCCAAATAGACAACAAAACAGAAGTTAATAACGGGTTACTGCCGGATGAAGAAATTGTATACAGCGGACAGTCATTGCTTGAAAACAATGCAAAAGTAAAAATTGTTCAGTTGTTAAACATCGTATACTAGGAGGTTTTTCCTATGGGTGGTTTTATCAAAACGGTTGTAAGAAAACCGGTAACAATGTTAATCATATTTTTGATTTTAACATTTATGGGTGTTTATACGGCGATGGATCTTCCGATAGATTTGTTTCCTGATATAGATTTTCCAGTATTGGTAGTTTATTGTCAAAATGAAGGTTCCGGACCTACCGAAATAGAATCGAATATTACAAGAACGCTTGAAAGCAGTCTGACAAGTGTTTCCGGTGTAAAAAATATGACTTCCACATCATCAACAGGGCTTAGCCTTGTAATACTTGAGTTTGATTACGGAACAAACTTAGATGTGGCTACAAATGATGTGCGTGATAAACTTGAAATGGTTAAACAGTATCTGCCTGATGATGCGGAGAATCCGACAATCTTCAAGTTTGACCCGTCTATGATGCCGATTGTAACTATTGCTGTTACCGGAAGCAATCGAACTACAGAAGAATTGTATAAATTGGCGGATGATATAATTGCGCCGCGCTTTGAGCAGATTGTAGGTGTATCTTCTGCTAATGTCGGCGGCGGACGTGATAGAGTTATACGTGTAGAAGCGTCGCAAAACAGATTAAATGCGCTGAATTTGACATTAACATCATTGGCGAGCGCAATTGCGTCACAGAACAGCGAAATTTCAGCAGGTTCCGTTACTC
>JBNMHA010000194.1:0-2628 GCA_050872545.1 Spirochaetales bacterium
CTATCGGAAGTCGATAGTTTCATACGCCGTTACACCATTGACAGAAAGCGAGCTTTCCGTCAATGGTTGGCGCAAGGGGATACCCCTTGACCCCGAACTGATTAGCCGATTCTCGGCTGCTTTTTACCGGAGCAGGCTCCGGTCGGTTTGTCCCTGATGGGGGATTTTCGCATAGACTACGAATCAAATCTTCGATATTGAAATATCCCAGAAAACAAAAAGAGCATGAATCATATACTCAAAGTGGAGTATAAATTCATGCTCGAAATGTGTCTTGCATCCGAACCTTGCCTTAGCGAAGGGCGCGGCTCTTTCATGGGATGTAGCGCTATGCGATTGTAGGTTCAGAACCATTGCTGTCAGCAGCGGTTCAGCCATGTATATTTTACATTATTTCGCCATCATTGTCAATGACTTTGGTTTGAAGATGACGTAGAAAACAGAACATCTCATTTGTTTAATTTCACGATACTTTGTCTGAGTTTAAAATTGGAATTAGTAATCTGCTCGACAAATTGGAATTTACTGTTCGGCATATATTTCCAAAAATGACGTGATTTTCCCATGTGTGTATTCGCCCTCAATCAGACCAAACTCTGGGTCATAATATTTATCATCATAAAGCAATGTCCAATGGGTATACCCCGCATCCGTATGTACCGTCAAAAACGAATACTTATAGGGAACAGGATTCTTCTTTGAAATACGCTTGTTCTTTTCCGAATGTCGGATACCATAATAGTCAAGTATCTCTATCAGTTGACCGATACTTGTGGCTCCGTCTGTTTTCATATTTTTAATAACTTCATCGACACTTTTTCCTGCAATCATGGCAATGCAAGCCTGTCCACATGTAAAGCAAGTAGGCTGTATAATCAGTTCCATATATCATCCCTCCATCAATCCCGATTTGTCGATGATTTTATTATAACATAAATATACAGTTAAGTCAAGCAATGCGCGCAAGTAACACTTAATTCAAGAAACGCACATTTGTTTACATCGCTTGATACGGCTTAAACAAGATAAATTTTTGTCGTTGCTTGCGCAACGACGGTTATTTTATAAATGTCTAATTAGACTGAATTTAACTAAAGGTTTGTCGTCGCGGGGCGCCGACCGGTGTGTTATTAAAAGTCTAATAAGACCAGAGAATTTTAAGAAAGACAGGTAAATTACAACATGAAAATCTCAGACATCAAGTTCAGAAAATCCCTCATGGGCGGCAACCTGAAAGCAATCGCTTCACTGACAATTGACGGCTGCATTGCGGTTCACGAACTCAAAGTTATCGAAACCGACCACATCTTCGTAGCAATGCCGAGCCGTAAGGACGAATCCGGGAACTACCATGACATTTTTCACCCAACCAACGAAAGCGCACGCAATCTCATTGAAAGCGCCGTACTTGCCGCTTACAGAATCTATGCTGAAAGTCAGGCACTCATCGCTAAAATCAACATCAACTCTTAAAGCAGAAGGGACACAACCACATGAACATCACAAACATCATTTTCAGAAAGACATTCGACAACGGAAAACTCCGCGCAATAGCTTCCATAACTATTGACGACTGTCTCGCAATCCACGAAATCAAACTTATCCAGACCGACCACTTGTTCGTTGCAATGCCCTACCGCACCGATTCCTACGGCATAAGCCACGACATTGCACACCCCATAGGCGAAACTGCACGACACGAACTTGAAAGTGCAATCATCGGTGCATATAAGGAATATGTGGCAGCTCACGAAACCTCCGAAATTGAGAACGTTACAGCGTAAAATAAAAATGCTCCGTTTTTTATCAAAAATTCGGAGCATTTTTACTTCTTATATGTAGAAATTTCGACATGAAATTTGTGCAACTTGTCTTAGACTTGTAATTTCAACTGTAAAACTTCACATAAACGTGAAGTTTCAGCGTCAAGCAACTGGATTCGCCTCTTGTACCTCACGGTTGACAACTTGCACATTATATGGTATAATCTTTCCACGACAATAACAAATATTTCAAGGAGGTGCAGCAAATTGGCAGATAAAAACTTCCCCATTAACGACAACAATCTGGCAATCGCTTATTGTCGATTTTCTTCGCACTCGCAGAACGAGGCTTCGATCGACCAGCAGCGTGACTGCGCTCACGAATACGCAGCCTCAAAGGGACTCACCATCGTCAGGGAATACTCAGACGCCGCAATTTCGGGAACTACGAATGCCCGCCCCCAGTATCAGCTCATGCTGTCGGAGATCGACAAAATCAAGCCCGCCGTACTTATTCTCTGGAAAACCGAACGGCTCGGGCGCAATAAAATCGAGCTGATAGTCGCCAAAAAGATGATTCGCGAATCGGGCTGCCGCATTCACCTGATTGCTGAGCCTACGCCGGACGATTCGCCGGAATCCGGGCTGATGGAAACAATACTTGAGGGCATGACCGAGTTTTACAGTAAGAACCTCTCCTGCAATATCCGGCGCGGAATGGAGTACAATGCCCGCCACGCTCTTTTCAACGGACACGCGGTTTTCGGATATTGCGTTGGCTCCGACAAGAAATATGTCATCAATCCGGCGCAGGCTCCTTTCGTGCAGAGGATGTTCACAGAATACGCAGACGGAAAGGCGCTGA
>JBNMHA010000195.1:0-2619 GCA_050872545.1 Spirochaetales bacterium
CTATATAACTCAATACACGACCGTTGTTTGTTAGGTACATATCAGAATTATAAACAACGTCATAATTGAACCTGATATGATGCAAACTTTCCATTCTTCCGTTTTCATTGTATTTCATCAACCTGAAATCTTTAATAATTAACGAATCAAGAGGAAGTTTTTCCTGATACATGTAAATGTTGTTGTAACTGTCGCAGCCGATAAATGTAGGCATGGGACGCTGAATCCTTTTCATATCGCCATAAAGTTCAGTTACTGCCGGATTAAATTTCAACTTGCTTAAATCTTCGTATTCCGGAGATGTCTTCAAAAGCATTTTGTCAATCTTATCGTCTTTTATATTGTAGCGAAAGATTTTTTCATATTCCAACTGAAACAACTCAATCGAGTTTGTTGTCTCACGGCTGACAAACTGATAAATAACGAGAACTTCATTTTCCAGATAGCCGGGCACTGCATCGATAAGAAGAATAATTCCATTAAGTTCGTTTTTCGATAATGGAAGCTTATTTTTTGAAAGTACAGTTTGGCATAATAATTCGCCGTCTTTTGAATACTTGAAAATTTTTAGGTCTTCACTGTAGCCTTCAATCACAATCAGATTGCTGTTTATATCAGTAGCAACTTTGCTTACATAATTAAATGGCTCAATATTTTCTCCTAAAAGTGTACTGCAGCCATTCTTCCCAATTTTGTACACAAGTTTTCCGTGAGAATCGAATTTCAGAATGAATTCATCTTCAATCAAATTTTGCTCACCGTATTTTTTGTGCAGCGGCTCTCGGTTTACTACATAAATATTTTTTTCAATATCTGCGGCAATTGCTCCGGGCTGTTCTAAAGGATATGATGAATACAATTTCAGATATTCGTAACTATCACTTGAATTAGCAGCAGCTTCCGAATTAAAGTCAGTTGCATCGGAACCGTTTGGTACAAGATGTGGATAATTTTTTTGATTATAAATAGTGAGAATTATAACGCCTGTTTCGGTTACCTTTAAAATTTTGTTGTTGATTTTATCTGAAATATGGAAGAAACCATTGTTGTAGCAGAAATCAAGAGCCGCATCACTTGCTCTTTTTTCTGGAAGAAAGCCCAATTCTTCTTTGTCGTAACCGATAGGAAAGGTGAAAATATTTTTAATATGCGTATTTTTTTTCTCTCTTACATTAAAACAGCCGGTAAAGCAGAGTAATAAAAGAGAAAGCAGAATATATTTTTTCATAATTTAATCCTTATTTGTTATTTTCTGACTCCAAAATTCAGTCAACGGAGAATATGAGTAGAGTGCAATATATTTACGGCATTCGGCAGCAAGACGAGTATCGTTTGACATATCCAGCCACATAATCCAAGCGTCGGCAGCTTCGGGGCAGGGAAGTTTGAACAAAATTTGTCTGATTTTATTTCCGAGAACTTCATCTGGAATCGCACTTTCATTTTTTGCATTATCAAGCTGTATGCAGCAGTCAAAAAGTTGCAAATATAAGTCATTTGGATATTTTTTTAATCCTTCATTCATCAGTTTTAGTGCATCTTCTTTGTAATTAATGTCATATAAAGCTTTTGTGTAAAATGAATAATACCAAGACGGAATTTCTGCTGCTTTATTTTCCGCAGATTTCCATAGGTAAATATTTGCTTCGAGATTTCCGGTTATGTAAATTTGGCTCAAAAAGTAGAAAAATATAAAATCGGGATTGCGAAAGTCGATTTGCTTTGCCTTAAAAAAACATTCAGATGCATCTTTGTAATTACTTTGTCGGTAAAAAAGAAGACCTTTCTGAAACCAAGTAAATGCAAGACCAGAGGACAGAGAAAGGCTTTTTTCAAAATGTTCCAAAGCTTTATCAAATTTAAGATTCTTTACTTCCAGCATACCTTTGGCTGTATACAAAAGTGCATTTTCAGGCATTTGCAAAAGATATGAATCTATCAATTCACTTGCTTCACGATTTTTATTTTGCTCAATAAGCAGGAAACATTTAAGTGTCTTTAAATCCTTATTTTTAGGATATAAGACCAGAGCTTGTTCAAGACGCTTATCCGCATTTTCAAATTCACCCTGCCGCATCATCAGATTTATTCCAAATAATTCTTTATTTATTTTAGGCAAATCCTTATCGTAAACAATCGGCTCAATAGTTTTGCATGATAGAATGGCAAAAAAAATAATATAAACAAAATTTAAGTATTTCATTTCTGAAATAATGTACAGGATTTTATGTTTTTTATCAATATATTTGGGGATTGACATTTGCCCAGAGCAGTATTCTGTGTTGGGATTATGGTCTGCTCTCTATTCTGTGTTGGTATTGTGCGCTATTCGGTAATGGAATTAAGCTCTGTGCATATTTCGCAAGAAATAACCAAAAGAAGCAGAAATATTCAAAAAAGAGACGCTGTGGGCAAGAAAACAGCAGAATTTGCAAATCAAAGGCTAAAAAGTAGAACAAAAAAATCTTGTTTTGGTATAAAAATGAGGTTTTGCAGCTTCAAAAGGGCATAGTTAGCCTGTAGACTATGTAAATAATTATATGAAAATAGAATAAACTAAGAGTTCAAGTTTAAAATTAACAGTAATTTACTGTGAAAATTGCCGCAGCTCTTCCGGTA
>JBNMHA010000196.1:0-2617 GCA_050872545.1 Spirochaetales bacterium
AAAATAATCACTTGTGTGAGTGTTAGGATTTTCCATTAGGAAAATTCCGGTAACGAACACAACAGTGTATTATGATTTTTTTTGCAGACTACTCAATTATTTTTTTCAATTCCTTATCACGCCATTTTTTATTATCCTTAAAGCTTTCAGCATTAAGAAAAGAATCTTTTACTACTATCACATTTCCATCATCAGTATTCCATTTACTTTCTTCATCTTCAAAAATTACTTTTTTAAGTTTTTCACACTCACTAAATGCACCTTTGCCTATTTTAGTGACACTGCTTGGAATTATTATACCTGTTAAACTACTGCAGCCTTTGAATGTTTCTTCTTTGATTTCTTTCAGTTTTTCAGGTAAATGAACCGCTTCTAATTTTTCGCAATTTTCAAAGGCATATCTGCCGATTTTAGTATGTTTACCGTAAAATTCTACTTCCTCAATGCTTAAATTAAAGCTAAGAAAATAATTTGGAATGTATTTTACTTCCGATGAAACCAACACTTTTTTATTCATAAGTATTCCTTTGAAACATCCATTTGATATAGACAAATCTTTATTCGATATAAACTTTGGTCTATTTTTATTTCCATCATCATTATTTAAATCAATTTTACAAGTACTTGACTTACATTTATAATAAATTGGGATAATGAAAATTATTGCTACAACAATAAATGCAATGAATAAACTCCAAAATAAAATATAAGAAAATTTATTTTGTAAAAAATAATTAATTAGTATAACAATATGCAGAAGACAAAGCACCCCCCAACAAAATAGTGCTGCAATTCCTATTGTTATGTTAATTTTTGACGGTGAATAATCCCCGGCTTTTACTGAAAAAAGACAATCGCTTAATTTATCCTTTTCAACTTTTGGTAGATTTCCGTGACATGGATAATAATTATCATCTACGGCATGATTGAAAATCTCATCTTCAATCATCTTATCTATTCCGCGTTCGTATTCTTCATACAGTCGTTTTGATCCTTTTGCCATCATTACCCACATCATAGAAAAAACAATTCCCAGATATGTAAGAAAAATTGGTACTATCTTTTGATATATTTCACTGGTTATAATTTTTTCTTTCGTATTTTCATCAACGTTATCAGTTTCTGTTTGATTATCAATTTTCAATTCAATTTTCAGTGTTTTATTTTCTTCCATATTAGTAGAAGTAATCAGAAACTTATTGGTATTGCTGTCTTCCGGAAACATCATTTTCATCATGTATGTACCGTATGCACCTGCAATCGCAAGCATAAACACTGCAAGGAATACTGACCGCTGCCAAAGGTGTGAAATCTCGAAGTCACGTCCACGCCACAGTTCGTTATAAACATCACGCAGAGAATACCCATTATCTTTCATTTTTACTTTCATTTTTACTTTTATCCTTGCTTATCACTCATTTCTTCACTTTCAAATTTACCGATGCAGAATAATATCCGCTGACCGATGAAACTATCACCGTTACATCGTAGTTTGCTGCTTTTAATGATGATGTATAAATTCTAAATATAGGCCAGATTTCACGCTCTTGTTTTGTTCCGTCTATGTACCAAGCATAGCTATCAAAGCCGCTATTTGCGGTAAATGTCACTGTATTTCCGGATACAGACTGCTGCAAATTAATTTCGGTAGAGTTTGAAGACGGTATTGTTATCGATATTCCGGATTTGTTTTCCGTCCACTTTGCCGAAAGTTCTATACTGCATGTAATTTCATAACCTGCGTTAATCTTTGTTCCGCTGTAGTACCAACCGTCGAATGTGTAACCTGTTTTACTCAATTCGGGCAATTGTGATGCCGTCAATATGTCACCTTTTCTCAAACCTGTAATTTGTGCAGGCGCGGTACTGTATTCACTCGAGAATGTCACGGTGTAATTTTTTATTGTGTAATCAGCAGTCGAAACATCACTCTCGCTCATACTGCTTTTTACTGCTATTGCTTTGATTGTTGTATCAGATGTTATTTTAATTGGCGATTCATATATTGCGCTGTATACGGTAGGTTCACTTCCGTTTGTTGTGTAATGAATTTCGGCACCGCTTGTATTGGATACAAGTGTCACGGTATCACCGTAATCAACATCTTTAACTGTCGGAGTAAAAATAACAGGTGAAACTTTGCCGTTTTCCGTCCACACCGCATATAGCGTGATTTCATCATCGAATGTCAGGTTAGACACAATTTGGCAGTTTGTATAATCAGGACTTGAAGAATACAGAGATATTGCCCAACCTGCAAATGTGAAATATTCCCTTACAAAGCTATTAGGTTGCAGTTGTTTTTCTTCATTATAATTAAACTGCTGATTTTCCATGTAACCGGTTCCGCCGTTTGCGTCATAAATTACTGTATAACTTTGTGGCGTATCTGTCGTAGTTGTCCAACGTGCGGTATAAGTTTTGTCTGCTACAGGAATGTACCGTGTTACACTCGGAATCCACTCGGCAAAGACATATCCGGAACGTGTGGGATTTGGAATTGTCGGATGTGAGGCTCCGTACTTACCGGATAATACAATTTTGTTCGTGCCGTCATTGTAATCAAATGTCAGATTCACAATTTTGCGTTTATAGTAGATTTTTACAGTTGTACTTC
>JBNMHA010000197.1:0-2528 GCA_050872545.1 Spirochaetales bacterium
GTTCCTAAACACACTAATAAGCATGTTTTTTTCTTTTGAAGTTATAGAAACTTTTCTTTTTTTGATTGCGAAAAAAAAGAAAAGTTTCTAACTCTTTACCAAGTTTTGAACCCAAAATGAATTTTTAACTGTGGACTTGTTCCGCAAAATGCAGATTGAACAACCAATGTCAAAAACCTTAACCCAAGTTGCACTACCTCGCCGATGAAATCGGCAAATAACGCTTTATATAACCGCAAGGTTTAGGCATTTTGTCTTAAAGTTTTGTGTTCGCTACCGGAATTTTTCTTGCGAAAAATCCTATCGCTTTTGCTTCGGTATTTTCTACGAAAATACTTCATTAGTGCATAAGCACTAATCGTTGCTCACACAGTGATTATTTTTTTCAACTTTCTACCGAAAGTCTGCAAAAAAAATCTTACTCATCTTCAAGAGTTTCTTTTACCGGTACAAGGACTTTCTTCTCATAGCAGCTGAACATTTCCTCTATATCGCTTTTTGGCATCTGTGCGGTAAATAAGCTTACTATCGGCAAAATTATAATTCCGCCGATCATTGAAACTACACCGCTTCTAATTGATGAAGCGAAGATGTATTTCAGAATGCTGCCACTGAAAGAAATTATACCGAACGAACACATTAACTGAATGATTGTAATGCCTACTCCGAATGCAAAACATGTCCAAACAGCGGCTTTTGTTGATTTTTTCCAGTAAAGCCCGTACATAAACGGAGCTAAGAAAGAACCTGCCAATGCGCCCCAAGAAACGCCCATCATTTGTGCAATGAATGTAAATCCCGGATATGAATCTTTTATTATTGCGATAATGGCTGATACGGCAACAAAGAATGCAACGAAAATTCTCATTACAAGCAGTTTTTTACTTTCAGACATTTTTTTCTTGTGGTCTATAAAATCTAATGTGAGAGTGGAACTTGATGTAAGTACAAGTGATGAAAGTGTAGACATTGACGCAGCAAGTACTAAAACAATTACAACGGCTATTATAACGTCGCCCCAAGAATATTTTGTAAGTGAATTGAGCATTGCTGGTATAATTTTGTCGAATGCAGTTTTACCATTTGCAAGTGTTATACCTTCTGCGGCAGAATAAAGCCGTCCGAATCCGCCCAAAAAATAACATCCGCCGGCAACAATGATTGCAAAGAATGTTGATATTATTGTTCCTTTTTTAATTGAATCTTCACATTTAATGGCATAGAACTTCCCTATCATCTGCGGAAGTCCCCAAGTTCCCAATGATGTTAATATTACAACCGATAACAATGAAAGCGGATCTGGACCTAAAAATGATGTATATGCTCCCATTGCGCCTGTACCGGCATCGATTTTTGACAGTGAAATTATGGCTTCGTTAAGTCCGCAGTTGGCGTGAAGTATTGCCCAAACGACTGCAATTATTCCGACAAGCATTATTATCCCCTGAATAAAATCATTAATCGCAGTTGCCATGTAACCGCCGAAAACTACATATACGCATGTAAGAAGTGCCATTGCAATAATACATACCGCATAAGGAATATCAAATGCCATATTGAAAAGGCTGGACAATCCGTTGTACAATGACGCTGTATATGGAATTAAGAAGATAAAAACAATTATTGAAGCGGTAATTTTTATGGCTTCACTGTTGAAACGTTTTCCGAAATAGTCCGGCATAGTTTTTGAATCTAAGTGCTGTGTCATAATTCTTGTTCTTCTTCCGAGTACTGACCAAGCCAAAAGCGAACCGATGAATGCATTTCCTAAGCCGATCCAAGTGGAGGCAAGTCCGAAATTCCAGCCAAATTGTCCGGCGTAACCGATAAAAATTACAGCTGAAAAATAAGATGTTCCGAATGCAAATGCCGTAAGCCAGGGACCCACTGAACGCCCACCCAAAACAAAGCCGTTTACGTCGGTGGAATGGCGTCTTGCGTATAATCCAACACCAATCATCACACCGAAAAAGATTGCCAATAAAAGAAATTTTATAAACATAAGAAAATCCTTTGATAAAAAAATTGCCGGATTTTAACCGAGCTAAGCACATATTGTCAAATGAAACAAAATATTTATTTTCAAAATGATTTCATTTTTGCAAGAGTATCGTCAAAACCCATTTGGTAAATATTTGTAAGTACACCGACATCTCGTTCGATATGACCTACATTTATTGGTTGCGACGGACGAATGACGGTAATCTTTTTTTCATTTTCAAGTTGTTCGATAAGCTCTAAAGTTTTGTTGTAATTAATGTATCGTCTGCTGTTGGCTTTTGCGACTTCCGGGTATTTTGCGTAAATGAAGCGCATTAGTTTTGTGCCGTTTTTAGAGGGATCCTTGCGGTAATTTTTGTCTCGTGTCAGCACTACAATGTGTCTTTCATTTCCATCATCGATTGATTTTTCTATCGGAATAGAATCCGAAAGGCTTCCGTCAAGGTACGGTACGCCGTTTATTTTTTTTACACGTGACAACAATGGCATACTGCTTGAAGCCTGACAATATTCAAACATGTCATGTA
>JBNMHA010000198.1:0-2522 GCA_050872545.1 Spirochaetales bacterium
ATTTTCATCTTCATAAACAATATCTAAAGGAATATTTTCCGGCTCAATCTCCTGTTCAATCCATTCTGCTTCAAAATCTACCTTATCACCTACAGCTGTCTTTGAAAAAGAAAGTTTAACTGCTTTTCCATTCAAAAGCAGCTTTGTCAAATGATTCTTCAAATTGGAACGATTAATTCCGGTCAATTCAGCCAGCACAACATCAAGTCGTTTTCCGATATGTTCTTCACCAAGTATAAATGTAAAATTTTTCTTCATAATTTCTCCGCAACGCCTAATATTCAAGCGAAACATTTTTCATATACGGCTTTACACGCAGCAAAATATCACTGAGTGAAACTGCAAATCCGACAACGCCGCTTCCTATAAACAGCGTCATAAACTGGTAACGCTTCAACGTACCGAAAGTAGAAGCTCCCATCATCATGTTGTACCCTGAAATTCCGAGCCAACCGGCAAATGATGCAAAAGTCAATGCTCCGAAAAATATAATTTCTGCGCGTCTGATAAGATTTTCGCCCTTGTAATCCAAAATATTTTTCTTTTCACCGGGCATTTGGACATCATCGGATGTAAAAACAGTCATTCCCGGAATGTGAATAGTCTCATTTCTTTCATTATAAAAACTGTTTTCCCACTTAATTTCATTGCTGACATATTTTTCATCATATAAAAAACTAGAAGAAGCAAGGACAAACTTTGCCGGTTCGTTATGGTTGAATGAAAATTCAGCTGCAAAAATTGCCGAAGGAAAAATGCTGCACAACAGAAAAATTAATATTCTCAATTATAATTTCTCCTGCCGAAAATTGCTGAACCTACACGCACCTGCGTACTGCCCTCATCAATTGCAATACGATAATCTGCACTCATTCCCATAGAAAGAATATCAATATCACCGGTCATTTTTTGCAGCGATTCAAACATTTTTCTCACGCCGGAAAACGCATTGCGAATCTTTTCCGCATCTTCGGTCAACGGTCCAACAGTCATAACACCGCACAATTTGCAATGTGGAAAATCGGCATTCAGAATTTCTTCTGCAAATTCCGCAAACTTATCCGGGTAAACTCCGCTTTTTTGTTCCTCCAGCGAGCTGTTAATTTCTATAAGGTAATCAATTTTTTTATCTGCCTTAGCACATTGTTTTTCCAGTTCCTGCAAAGTTTCGATTTTATCGATTGATTCTATCATTGACGCAACTTTTATCGCATCTTTAATTTTATTACGCTGCAAATGTCCAATTATATGCAAATCAAAAGGCAGTGCAGTTACAAGTTCATCTTGAAATTTATCCCTTGCTTCAATCGCTCTGTTTTCGCCAAACAGGATTTGTCCGGCTTCCTGCGCTTCCCGGACAGCTTCTGCCGGATAAGTTTTGGAAACAGCCATTAACTTCACATTCCCAGCTCCACAATTTTTTATATCATCAAGTATTTTTCTAAGATTTTCCTTAATCACGATTATCTCCTTAATCAACTACAAGCTGTTTTTCATATTCGGTAAGAACTTCAGCCGAATCATCACGCACCACAACCAAATCTTCAATACGCACGGCACCTCGTCCTCTATAGTAAAGTCCCGGCTCTACCGTTACCAACTCACCGGAATGCAAAATATTGCCGCCGGAAGAAATGCGCGGCTCTTCATGGCAATCAAGCCCTACGCCGTGCCCTGTTCCGTGAAAGAAGCCGTAAAGTTCTTTTCCCTCGCGGCAAGTTTCAAAACCGCGTGATGAAAAAAAGTCCTGAACTTCCCGATGAATAACTTTTCCGTCGGCACCGTTTTTTACTTTAGACAATGTGTTGATTTGAACTTCTTTTACCGCATCATAAATTTCTTGCAGTGCCTGCGGCGCTTTGTGTTTACAAAAAGTCCGCGTCATATCAGAATAATAATGATTTGTTCTGCTGCACGGAAAAATATCTACAATAATTGCCTCTTTCTCATGAATTGCACCGTGTCCATGCTCATGCGGATCACAAGCTTGATCGCCGACAGCTGCAATTACAGAATCCGCCTGCAAACCTCTGCGCAAAAATGCCTCAAAAATAAAATTCTGCAAATCCTCGCTTGTCAGTACTGCACCGTTGTGAACAAGTTCACCTTTTGCATTTACGCCACATTCGGCAAGCAAAATTTTAACGCAGTTCATAACTTCAACATTTTTCTTTGATACTTCTCTAATCTTTTCTATTTCATCTTCACGCTTTACGTTGCGGTTCGGATAAAGACAACGCACAGGATTTACTTCAACGCCGTTGCTTCGCAGAAAATCAGCTTCGGCAACAGGAAAAGAATATGACACACTGATTTTATTTATATCGTGCTCTTGCAGCCAGTTCAGCACTGCACCACCCTCCGGATGAGAAAGTTTTGCGCCCAATTGAGTGAGATTTAAACATTCACGACAGTGGCTTGTCTTTGCGGCACGTCCAATTTCCGTCGATGGGAAAAATCCGTAAACTTCACTATCAACATCAATTACAGCAACAGGATCTAAACAAATGTAACCTGTAGCA
>JBNMHA010000199.1:0-2519 GCA_050872545.1 Spirochaetales bacterium
AAGGTTCTCTCCGGCGGCAGGTTGAATCTCCAAGTGGAAATGTGTGTCCAAAATGCAAATGTTTTTTACCTTAAATTTAAACTTTTTCGCAGCAGCGTGAATCAGAACAAGAAGCATCGCCTTGATCGCAGGATTAATTTTGAGCTGAATAAGCTTGTGAAACTTGTTGCTGACGTGATAATACGCATTTTCCTTTAGCTGTCGTGGTTTTCGCATAAGCACCTCCACTAAGCTTTAATGCGTTTTGGTGTCATTTTTAACTACAAGATTAAGGATACTTTACATATTTTTACATTTTTTCCTTGTGAGAACGAAATTAGAGGTGTTTCAGAAGGTGGTATTTTTTGGAAATAAAGCTGGAAAATGCGTAATTTTTGCCGGTGTCAGACCCTTATTCGCTTTTGGGATTAGTTGCAACTTCCAGTTCTATTGCCAACTAAGGGACAGGTCTTAATGCTAAAATTGAATATAGGTCTGACACCAAGTTACACGCAAACCACAAGGGACAGACCTCAATCCCAAAACAGTATACAGACCTGTCCCTTTGTATATTTCCGCATCCAACCAACTTTACTTGTATTCTAAAATAGAATTAGGGTCTGTCCCCAAGTTTGTACTGCTGTCTTTGAAAAATAACAATCTCCTTACGGCATAAATTCTGCTAATACTCACGAAAACCGCACATTGAGCAATTGATTCTGCAATCTCAAAACTGCGGTTATTAAAAAAACAATTAATAAGGAGACAAAATGTTAAAGAATCTAAAAGTTATCGCTTTTTTACTTTCAATTCTTGGATTAACATTCGCATGTACATTAAAAGAATCTAATGAAACATCCGAAGAAAATCCGCCGGTTTCATCCATTTCTGTAACATTAAAAATAACTAATGCTGCAGATTTTGACGGATGCAGCTTTATCGTTACAGGAACATTGAATGAAAATTATCTATCCATTCCAAAAACAAACAGTGATTCAATCCAATTTACTGTTTCAAAAGGAACATTACAATTGCAGGTTAAGGCTGTAAAAGACGGTGTTATTTACGGACTTGCTTCCATTTCATCTGTGTCAATCTCTAAAAAATTAGAATTAGAAATTACATTGGAAAAAGATTTGCAATCAATTACAATTACATTCGATTCCAATGGCGGTTCCGCAGTTCAGCCGCAGACAGTTATCAAAGGTTTGAATATCGGCACGCTGCCTACACCTACAAAAGAAAACTTTCAGTTTGAAGGTTGGTATTCTGACACAGCCTTACAACAAAAAGTTACTTCATCAACAGTTTTTTCTGTTGATACAACTTTGTATGCAAAATGGGTTTCTTCATCGGACTCATTTACAGTGAAATTTGATACAGACGGCGGAAACAGTGTCGCAGATAAGACTGTAAAAGCCGGAGGAACAATTGACACAAGTCCGATTACAATAAAAGCTGGCTATGTATTTTCCGGTTGGTATACCGACAAAACTTTTGCAAATGTGGTTTCATTCCCTTTTATTGTTACCGAAAACTGCACTTTATATGCAAAATGGACAAGCAAAAGCGAAGTTATCTTTGTCGAAAGCATTACTTTAGATACAACAAGTTTGGAAATCGCGCAAAGTGAAACTGCGGACATTGGAGCGTCTGTTTTACCTGCAAACGCAACTGACAAAACAATCAGCTGGACATCTGCAAATTCTAACATTGCGGTTGTAACAGGCGGAACTGTACGAGGCGTATCAGAAGGAACAACTGTTATCACGGCTTCTGTTAATGGAAAAAACGGAAAAATATCAGCTGTTTGTACAGTTACGGTAAAACCTGCCGGCATTCCGGTAGAATCTGTCACATTCGCCGAAACATCTATTGAACTTGATGTCGGCAGTTCCGAAACATTGACTGCTAACATTCTGCCGGTAAATGCTTCAAATAAAGCATTAACGTATTCTTCAAGCAATGTTTCAGTTGCGACTGTAGACCAAAGCGGAAAAGTAACAGGCGTGGGGGGGGGTACAGCTGTAATCACCGCGACATCTCACAATGCAAAAACTGCGACATGCAGCGTGACTGTAATCAAAACTGAACCAAGTGTAGGAATGCCAAAACTTATAGCAGGCAGCACAGTAATTGAGAACAACGGAACATGCTCCGACGCAACAACAGCTACTGATTTTACTTTTGAACGTTCAAGTATGCTTGATATTGTTTATTACACTAAAGACGGCTCTATTCCTACAACAAGCAGCGAGAATCAAACTCCGTTTAAGCTTAAAGCCGGCACTTACACAATTAAAGCAATCGCTACGCAGGCAAGTGCTATAAGTGATGTTTATACTGCAAATGTTACCGTGACCGATCCTTTATCCGGCAAGACAATTATTTTTGTAAAAGCCGATTCTGCTCCGTGTATTTGGGCATGGGAAGTTGATGGTGTTGCGTTGAGTGCAAAGGCAGACGGTACTTGGGGAACATCATCTGCTGCAACTAAAATGACTGATGCCAAATATATGAATGATCCTACAGGCTGGTAC
>JBNMHA010000200.1:0-2516 GCA_050872545.1 Spirochaetales bacterium
ATAATACACTGTTGTGTTCGTTACCGGAATTTTCCTAATGGAAAATCCTAACACTCACACAAGTGATTATTTTTTTCGACTGCCATTGGGCAGTCTGCAAAAAAAATCATAATACACTGTTGTGTTCGTTACCGGAATTTTCCTAATGGAAAATCCTAACACTCACACAAGTGATTATTTTTTTCGACTGCCATTGGGCAGTCTGCAAAAAAAATCATAATACACTGTTGTGTTCGTTATCGGAATTTTCCTAACGGAAAATCCTAACACTCACACAGTGATTATTTTTTTCGACTGCTATTAAGCAGTCTGCAAAAAAAATCATAGGAGGTTAAGAAATGAAAGGATTAGCAAAAATTTTAACAGTGATGGCTGCTGTGTGTATGGTGGCAGCGTGTGCTCAAACATCTGAGGAAACTGTAAGCAAGGTGCAGGAGAATGCCAAAGGGCGGCTTATGATGAATGTAGGCGAGACATCGAGAACTATAATGCCACAGCTGCCGAGTGAATCGGATATTGCTTCAGCCGTATTGACCGCAAACGATAAGGAAATAGGGAACTGGAGCGGCAGTGATGTAATCGGGCAGATAAATAGCGAACAATCGATTCTGCTGGATGTGGGAACTTATGACTTTAAAATGGTGTTCAAAGATAAAACCGGTGAGGAAATTTTCATTGGTGAAATCAGCAACCGAGATATAGCTGCCGGAGATAATTCACTTATTTTTAATATGAAACTACCGACAACGGGCAATGGAAGTATAGAAATCAAACTGAATTGGAAAAAATCGGACAACATTACCAAAGTAACTGCCGGACTGTACGGCATTGCTGCAGGCAATACTGTTTACAATGATGAACAACTGAAAATCACTGACGAAATACAAGCTGTGTATACAAAAGCAAATGTGCCTGTTGGACAGTATATGATTAAATTTAAAGTATATAATAACGAAGATTTGCTGAATACATTAACTGACGTAGTAACTGTGATGAAAGGCAAAAATACAGTCGCACAGAAAACATTGAGTGATGTAAATACACTGTATACAATAACTTACAACCTTAACGGAGGAAGCTGGAAAAACGGATTTACGCCGGTAACAGTGCGAAATGCAAATACAGGAATACTATTGCCGGGTTATGAAGATTATGAAAATCTAACAAACACAGGCTATACTACGCTATGGTACACTGATGAAGAATGTACAACCGAAATTGAAAGTATACCGGCAGGATTTGCAAGTGATATAACGTTGTATGCAAAATGGACTGCAATAACAGCTGACAATGTCGCAAAAATAATAGCCGGACTGAAAAGCAGTGGTCCGCATGACATTGCAGTAACCGGAGGAATAACAAGCGAAACAATATCTGCGATTAAGACTGCACTACAAAACAACAAAACAGCAAAAGTCAACCTTGATTTAAACCAAACAACAGGGCTTACCGCTATCGGTGCTGAGGCGTTCAGGAGTTGCAGCAGTTTAACAAGCGTGAGTATTCCGAACAGTGTAACTTATATCGGTGGGGAAACGTTCTCTGGTTGCAGTAGTTTAACAAGCGTGACAATTCCGACCAGTGTAACTTCTATCGATATGTGGGCGTTCAGGTGGTGCAGTAATTTAACAAGCGTGAGTATTCCGAACAGTGTAACTTCTATCGGTGAGGATGCGTTCGCGGATTGCAGTAATTTAACAAGCGTGACAATCGGTAATGGTGTAACTTATATCAAAAAGGAGGCGTTCTATAATTGCACCAAGTTGACAAGCGTGACAATTCCGGACAGTGTAACTTCTATCGGTGAGGATGCGTTCAAATATTGCAGTAGTTTAAAGTATAATAAATATGACAATGCAAACTATCTTGGTAATGAAAGTAACCCGTATTTAGTTTTGATTAAGGCAAAAGCTACAAATATAACTTCCTGCAATATTAATACAGCTACAAAGGTGATTGCAGGTAGAGCGTTCTATAATTGCACCAAGTTGACAAGCGTGACAATTCCGGACAGTGTAACTTCTATCGGTTATGGTGCGTTCAAGAATTGCAGCAGCCTAACAAGCGTGACAATTCCGGACAGTGTAACTTCTATCGGTAATAATACGTTCGAGGGGTGCAGAAATTTAACAAGCGTGACAATCGGTAATGGTGTAACTTCTATCAGTATTAGGGCGTTCTCTGGTTGCAGCAGTTTAACAAGCGTGATATTTAAGAATACAAGCGGCTGGTATTGTGGCGAATGGATAAGTGTGACCGATTCGGCAAAGAATGCGACTTATTTGAAAGAAACTTATTGTAATAAGATGTGGGAAAGGAAGTAAAGTTAAGGCAGAGGGGCTAAGCCTTGTGGCATAAAACCTTACGGTTGGATAAAGTGTTATTTGCAGCCGTTGGCTGCGTTGAATGCCACTTTGCTTCAAAGTGCGCCGGGCTTTCGCTGGTTCAATCTGCAATTCGCGGAACAAGTCCGCAGTTAGAACTTTATTGTTGTTCAGAGAACAACGGATTTCAAG
>JBNMHA010000201.1:0-2499 GCA_050872545.1 Spirochaetales bacterium
ACACCTTCGGGGAAAGCTTTTTTGCTATAAGCTTCTGTCGCGCACCCGCATAGCGGGTGGTTTCTTGTGAAAATATTCCGCTTCGCTTCATATTTTCACGGGCTCACGAGCCCCATAAAATAAATTGTCGGAGCAAGTCCGACAATGACAAAATATGAACTTTTAATAAAACATCAGTCGCCAAAAAGATTTCTCGGTGCATCTTCTGGCGCATTATATTCAAGGTACTTAAAATCTTGAATTTCATAGCCAGTAATGTCCAGAAAAATGCGTGTAGGGAATTTGCGTACATAACGTTTATATTCTTTTGCCTGCAAATTATAATTATCACGAACTTTCGCAATCTTATTTTCAGTCATGGAAAGTTCATTCATAAAAGTTTTGTAGTTCTCATTAGACTTTAGTTCCGGATATGCTTCCGCTACAGCTTTAATTTGCATGTTAATGTTGTCACCGGAACCGTCAATTGCACTGCCGCGCGCCTGAATTACTTTAATAAGCGTTTCGGCTTCGTGTTCATCATAACGTTTTACACAATCCGCAAGATTGTATAACAAATCAACTCTACGTTTCTGCTGAATATCAATAGTAGACTTACTTTCCATTACGGTTTCTTCAAGACCGATAGCATTGTTTTGTGCGCCCTGTACCATTCCTACACACAACAAAACCAATGCAATTACAGCTCCTGCTGCGATCAAAATTCCTTTCAATGAATTTTTCATTTTTCGTTACTCCTTCAATCTTATTTTTTAACAAAAAAACAGCCGCCCAAAAGTCTCACAACCAATCTTTCAGACAGTCGCTTTTGATTTCACATTATTAAATGAAATATTGTGAATAATCAAATTTTTTCTTAGCCGGGCGACGTTCACCGCGAACAGAAGGCGAACCCGGATTAGTTTTCAGTGACAATGAAACTCTTTTTCTTACAGCGTCAATCTCGATAATTTTAGCTTCCACTACATCACCGACTTTCACCACATCGCCCGGATTGGAAACATAAGAATCGCTCATTTCCGAAATGTGAAGCAAAGCGGTTTCTTTTATACCAATATCAACAAATGCTCCGAAATCCACTACATTTTTTATTTTTCCTGTAACTTTCATTCCTACAGACAAATCTTCAAATGTAACAACGCCTTTCTGCAAAATCGGCTGTGGGTAACCGTCGCGCGGGTCACGATTCGGCTTTTTCAATTCATCGGCAATATCATCAATTGTCGTTTCACCTACTTTATATTTTGCCATCAGTTCTGATTTTCGCTCTTTTACAATGTTGCCTTTCATTTTTATATCAATAAGAATTTCCCTTGCAACATCATAATTTTCCGGATGAACCCAAGTATTGTCCAACGGATCGTCACTGTTCGGAATCTTTAAAAATCCGGCTGCCTGCTCAAATGTTTTGTCGCCTACTCCCGGAATTTTTTTCAAATCCTTGCGGCTTTTTATTGCGCCGTTTTCGTTACGGTAACGCACAATTTTCTTTGCAGTTAAAGAATTTATCCCGGAAACATATTTAAGCAGCGAATAGCTTGCGGTGTTAAGATTCACACCTACATTATTCACTACCGATTCTACTGTTTCATCAAGTGCAGAAGCAAGTTTTGATTGGTTTACATCATGCTGATACAAACCAACGCCGATAGCTTTCGGCTCAATTTTTACAAGCTCGGCAAGCGGATCCAAAACACGCCGCCCGATAGAAATCGCCCCTCGAATTGTCAAATCCAAGTCCGGGAATTCTTCACGCGCCACATCACTTGCAGAATAAACTGATGCACCGTCTTCACTTGTAACAGTATATTGAACATCAAGATTATACTTACTGATAGCTTCAGACACAATTTTCTGCACATCTGGACTTCCTGTTCCATTGCCTACAGAAATTAGCTGGATATTATTTTTTTTGCATGATGCTGCAATTTTCGCCATTGCATCTTCCGGTTCATGATTTTTAAATGTGAAATACTCAAGGAACGTACCATTTTCATCCATTGCCGCAGCTTTTGTTCCGGTACGAATTCCGGGGTCAATTCCTAAAATTCTTGCCTGTTTGATAGGCGGCTGCATAAGTAAATTTTTCAGGTTCACTGCAAATGTTTCGATTCCGTGTTCATCTGCTTGGTCTGTAAAATTGCTGCGAATTTCCCTTAAAACTGCCGGCAAAAGAAGGCGTTTCAATCCATCTTCAACTGCTGATTTACGGAAAATATTCGGCATATCAAAACGCCCAAGCTGCATTGCAGTAAGCGCGTCTTCATCAAAATCGACTTTTACTTCAAGTTCTTCTTCTCGCTCACCTCGGTTAATAGCCAAAATACGGTGCGCCTTTACCGATGAAAGCGGCTCATTGTAATCATAATACATTTTGTATGTACTAGAAGCTTCATCTTTCAATCCTTTAACAACAAGCTTTCCGTTTTTCAAAATGTAATTTTTTACAATCTCACGGTTTGCCACATCATGCGCTAACCGTTCCGCAATAATGTCCTG
>JBNMHA010000202.1:0-2476 GCA_050872545.1 Spirochaetales bacterium
GGTAAGCTCCATTATTGACATAACAGCAGTCAATACCCAATAAGGATTCTGCGGTCCGATAATTATAATTGCATCGCCCTCAAGCTCGTAAGTAAGCGAACGACATTTCTTGCAGATTGACAAAATTTTTGCAGGCAAACTTTCTCCGAATTCCATAAGCGGCGTTTTGTTGTATTTCACACTGTTTGAAAACTTTGTATATCCGTGAAAATCCATCATTGCCACTGTTCCGGCAAAATCATCGTGAACACGCTGCAAATCGCCGTTTTTATCTGTTAAAAGTTTGTATAATTCCGGAAAATCTTTTTCATTAAGAGCTGCGAATTTTCCCCAGCAGCATTGCTTGTAAATTGAAAGCGATGTTTTAAAACTTTGCTGCAAAGTTTTTATTGCTACAGTTGCATCTTTTCCATGAATATCTTCATTTGTACGGCGCAGTTCTTTGACAATTTCATTTTTGATTAAAATGTAACGCTCTCGCAATTTCTCAAGAGTGAAAATTTGCTTCGTCAGCAGTTGGTTATTTATTTCATTAATCTTACTTTGCATATCAGCAAAAAACAACGCAGTCATTTCTGTCTCCGAAAAATTGCTACAGCTTAAAACTTTTGCATAAAGGTTTTTTATTTTCTTTAAATTCTATTACACCATAAAAACCGTCTTTTAATGCGCCCGGATTGAAAACTACGGAATTTCCGATTTCAGCCGTACCGGACAACTCATGAAAATGTCCGCATAAAACAAGTGATGGCTGCTTTTCTTTAATTATTGAAGCAATTTTTTTCCCACCTGCATTCGGAAGTCCGTTTAGTTCATCCAACGCACCGTTCGGCGGACAGTGAGACATCAATATGCCGCCTTTAAGCGACGGCAAATCAGCTGCAAAATCGGCTAAATCATTTTCTTTGAACATAAAAAAATTATCGAGAAAACTACGGTTGCTTTCGATAATCGGCTGATTGTCAATAATCGAATACTTTTTGCTTTTATCTGATGATTCTACAATGCCGCAAAATTTTAAAATAAACGACTGAATTCCGTTTTGTTCAATAAAGTAATCTATGCGCCTTTCATCTTCCAAAAAGTAATCGCGGTACAGCTGAATGTCTTCAAGCAAATCGCGCGCACCTCCGACTCCGGCAACAGGCAAATCTGTACCGAGAAGTGTAGTGTAGCTTTTTTCAATATAAACAGTTTTTTTCTGCATCAAAGTTCTTAAACTTTCAGGCTTGTCGTGATTGCCGGGAATAAGATATGCAGAAGTCGGCAGCATACAGACGAGTTCTTTTGCCAGTTCTAAATTTGCAGCTGAAGAATCAAGAAAATCACCTGCGCAAAAAGTGTAGTCAAATGATTTAAAATCTATTTTACTCAGATTTTCTTTTTGTTGATGTATATCGGTAATAAATAATAAGTTGAAGTTTTTCATGACTGCATTATACCAATATTTTTAAAGAGATTGACATTTTTACAAACAACAGCAAATTTAACTTATATTCAGGAAAAGCCGACTTTCTGCATTTTTTACAATCAGAGATTTATCTTTTGACACAGGGATTTATCTTTTGACATAAGATAGATTTTATGATAGATGTTTGCCTATTGTATGTTTTTAAAAAGTGACCATGTGGTCATAATAAAAATCTGGAGGTTTTGTAATTTATGGAAAGAAGAGTTGTAATTACCGGAATGGGAACAGTAAATCCGCTTGCAAATGATGTTGAATCAACTTGGAAGATGATGCTGGAAGGAAAATCCGGTATAGGAAAAATTACTTTATTTAATACAGATGAATACCGCTGTAAAATCGGTGGTGAATTAAAAAATTTTGATTTGGCAGCTTTTAACATTGATTCAAAAATGGCAAACAAAATGGATCGTTCACAACAAATTGTGTTCGCTGCTGTGGTAGAAGCTGCAAAAACAGCTGGAATTCCAATGTCGCACCCGGAAGAACACACTGTTTTTCCCGGCTTTGAAGATATGAAATCTCCTGTGTCAGATCCTTTTCGCTTGGGCGTTATGATGGGAATAGGTGTCGGCGGAATTTCCACTCTGCAAGAACAAGTACGCATTCTGCATGAACGCGGACCGCGCAGAGTTTCTCCGTTTTTAATTCCTAAGTTAATTGCAAATCTTGCAGGCGGTTGGGTAGCTCAGGCACTGAAAGCCAAAGGTGTAAACAGCACTTATGTAACAGCTTGTGCTTCAAGTACAAATGCTATCGGCGAAGCTTTTTTGGCTATTCGCAGCGGTCGCGCGGATATGATTGTAGCCGGAGGCGGTGAATCCGGTATATGTGAAAGTGCATTTGCCGGTTTTGGCAATATGCGTGCGTTGTCTACAAAAAGAAATGACGAGCCGGAAAAGGCAAGCCGTCCATTTGATAAAGACCGTGACGGTTTTGTAGCAGGTGACGGTGGTGCGGTTCTTGTATTGGAAGAATTGGAACATGCAAAAGCCAGAGGTGCTAATA
>JBNMHA010000203.1:0-2426 GCA_050872545.1 Spirochaetales bacterium
GCATACTACAACACAAAACGCGTGACAACAGTAAATCCGGGAGGACTTCCTCCTGCTGTATACAGGGAAAGAACAGCTTCTGCAAAGAATACTAAATTTGGGGTGTTTAGGCACTGAAACAATATTGACTATTCCAAATTGACACCGAACTGTATATGAATGGCATTACAAACTGGTGTGAAATCGGTCGGTTCGGTTTGGTTTTTCTGCAATACATTTTCAAAATAAACGAATTCAATCCTATTATGCAAAATTGTATTGCAATTCTGTTCATGATTTTCGGTACATTGGCTTGGTGTTATTTGCTTGATGTTTTTTCCAATCACAAAATTAATAAAATAAGCTATTTCTTATTCTCACTCATATTTGCAGCAAGCGTAGTTTGGACTGAACAAATTTACTTCACATGTCAAGCTACAGAAACTTGCTTTATCCTAATTTTATGTCCTACAATTATCTTTATTATGCTCAACGGAATTACCGAAAACAACAAACTAAATATAACCGCATCTGTGATACTGCTTATTTTTACACTTTCCGTTTATCAAGCAACAATAATGATGTTCTGTTCCGGAATATTAATTTGCTTTTTACTTATGAAAGAACAAACAAGTTATGATGAAAAAAGTTATTGGTTTATAGGATTAAAAATTTTGGCATTTACAATAACCGCATTAATTGGATATTTAATCACAAATTCTATTGTTATAAAATTCATTTTTAATACACAAAGTTCAAGCTATCTTTCATCCCAAGTCGGAATAAAAGATAATTTCTTAATTTCAATATGCCAATATGTATACAGCATACTTTTTGCAAAGGATTCATTATTCACATTAGTCGGAAACTGCATAATTTCAGCATCGGCAAAAAGCGGCTCACAAGCTATTGACTCATTTCATAACCAAGATTTGTTATGCAACAGCTTATTCTTCCCTGCATTAATCTGCTATTTTTATTTCATACTAAAAAATAAAAACAAAACGCTGCTTTACATTATAACCGCACTGCTTATACCGATGTGTATTTTTATACTGCCGATAGCTGCCGGCGGAAACATTGTACCGAGAGCTCAGTACAGTATCCCATTAGTGACAGGCTTTATATTTTTATATGTTATTTGTATGCTACCCAAAAAACTGAAAATTACAATCGGCTGTCTTGTATTTTTATCGGGATTTTATACAATGCAAAAATCCGCAATGCTAGTATATTCAGACCAAATTCGTTATGAATACGATCTGGAACTGGCAAAGGAACTTAACAAGCGTATCATAGATATTTCACTCGGTGCAGATATTCCGGTTTTATTATACGGAGCCAATCAGGAAATTAACTCCAGTAAAAATTTTATATCCGGCGACTGTATCGGAAAATCTGTTTTCGCTTGGAATTATAAAAAAGATCCTGCTGATGCCTCTTACAGAGGATTAGCATTTATGCGCGCTCATAATTACAAATATTATCCGCCGGTAGATACCGATTCAATTAACAAAGCGCGTTCGGCAGCTCTAAATATGCCAAGTTACCCGGATAAAAACTGTATTCGGAATTTGGGCGATATAATAATAATTAAATTATCAGAAACAACATATTTACCGTAATCACCGCAAAACTGTCTAAAAAGTTTAATTCATTTACCATTCCAAACACAATTCGGAATCTATACGGTTAATTACTGTGCATATACCGAAATAAGTTCAGCATACAACATACTTTTTAGACAGTTATTTTTTTTATCTGATTCATAAGAAAACTTCCAGTTAGAAAAAATGAATATCTGTGAGTTATTAATTAAATTTTTTCTGAAACCTTCTGATTTGTTTATCATTTTTTGTTTTAAAAAAGCATTTGACATTATTTATTTCTCAAAATATAATGCATCCGCTCTTTGTTATATCCATCGTTGAGAAAATATTTTGTATTCAATAGTGCATGTAGAATACACATTTTTGTAAATGCTAATATGACTGGGACTCTCGTCCAATTATAAAATACAACTCAAATAAGTCTAACCTTGAGCTGCTTATCGTTGATAAGCATCTTATTAATTAAGAAGAAGTCGCAAACTTTTTCTTTGTTCTAATTTTATTTTTTATGAGAAGGGGAAAAAACCCATGGGAAGAAAAATTTATGTAGGCAACATGAACTACAACACTACACAGGAAACTCTGGAAGCTACTTTCGGAGAATTTGGAGCAGTTGCATCTGTAAAAATTATTACAGACCATGTAACTGGTCGCCCAAAAGGATTTGCTTTTATTGAGATGGAAACAGAAGAAGCAGCTCAAAATGCAATTAATGCACTTAATGGCAAAGATTTGGATGGAAGAGCTTTAAGAGTAAACGAAGCTCACGATAAACCATTTAATAAAAGACCTGAATAAGCATTAACTTGTAACTATTTGAAGTTTACAGAGCGGTTA
>JBNMHA010000204.1:0-2418 GCA_050872545.1 Spirochaetales bacterium
ATAATATAGAGAGAATATAGGCATTTTTTTTATTTTTTTGCACTGATTTTGTTTAACTTGTTTCTACAAAACAACTTGCAACAGTCAGAAAGCGAGAAAAAACTCTTTAGAAAGCAGTAAAAACGTTTTTTTCCAAAATTACTTGATAATATTAGCTTCTCCTATCCCAACTGCCAAAATAAAATTTTAGTTTAATAAAAAAAATCTTTTGAATGTGTTTTTGTTGCCTTTACGAGGGTAACAAATGTATTATCAGGATATTTCAACATCGTTAGTTAAGAAAAGCTTAAATAATAAAGGTGGAATAATTCAACCACATAGGTTGAGCCCTTTAGCCAGTCAACATTATCACAATTACTTTGCCGCCAGTGGACAAGGTGCTTTTGAACGACAAGGACAAATCCCAATCCCTGTATTGCGAAAAGTTGCCGAAAAAGCTTTTTTAATAAACATTTGCATTAACCATGCTTGCAGACTAGCCTCACCTTTTTCACGTCCTATAACAAATAAAGCAACCAAAGGTTTTTCAATATCACTAAAAAATACAAACTCAACTATCACACCGCAACAGCAGAAAAAAATTACGATGCTGGAAAACTTTTTCTTGAATTGCGGATTTAACACGGATAATGAACGTGGAAGCCTTTTACGATTCATGAAAAAAGGCATTCGTGACCTTCTGACAGTAGACCAGATTACAACCGAGATTCAGTACAGAACCGATGGAACGCCTTTTGCCTTTTGGACAGTTGACCCGGCGACAATTTACAGGCATCCACAAGATACAGAAGATGATGATATTGATTTTATACAATTGATAGATTGTGTACCTGTAGCGGAGTTTACAAGTAAGCAATTAATTTTTGATACTATGAACCCTCGTTCAGACATTGAACATTCACTATACGGTTATTCTTACGTTGAACAAGCAATCGAATTAATTACCGGAATGATTAACAGTTTTACTTACAATCAAGGTAATTTTATTAATGACAATCTGCCACGTGGTGCAATTCTAATCAACGGAGACCCAGATCAATCAAGCGTTGACTTGATTTCCGATTACATCATAAACATGATGAGTGACCCAAGTCAGAAATGGCGTATTCCGGTCTTCCCTAGCGGTGACGAAAACGGAACTATTCAATGGGTGAGCTTCCAGAAAGGTAACCGAGACATGGAGTTTACAGAATGGACTAATCGTTTATGGACAAGTGTCGCAGCACTTTTCGGTACAGACCTTGAAGAATTAGGAATCAGAGTAAACACCGGTACAAGCGTAATTCCTGAAAATCCGGAAGCGCGAATTAAGGCTAGTAAAAGCCGTGTACTTGATGATGTGTTGCGTTTCTTTCAAGATCATTTTCAGCATATTTTAGATTTGATTGACGACAATTACTGTTTTGAGTTCATCGGAGCAGAACAGAATGATTTAAAATTACAAAACGAATGCAGGACAAATAAATTATCAACTTGCTATACTATCAATGAAGTCCGTCAAGAAGAAGGTTTAGAACCAATTAATGAAGAATGGGCAAATATTCCGCTTAATCCACAACTGATAATATTACACGGACAAATGCAAGGAGAACAACAACCTAAAGCCGAAAGTGGCTTAAATGATGACGACCCGGACGATGACAATCCGCCGCCAAACAGAGATGACGAGAACGATGAAGAATACAAATCTAAGTATGAAGACACAGACATAAATGCAGAAGATGTAGAAAAATCAATCGATACAAGTAAATGTCATAAAGAAGAAATTACAGATAAAAACGGTGTAAGACGTAATGTTTGGAAAAAGAATGCAGAAACTGAAGACAATACTAAAAACGAAAAAAGATTTGTTTCAAAAGTTCAAGATTGGATTGTGAATCTTGCAAAAGATGTAGGCATTGATATTAAAGGTTTTAAACATAAAATAACAGGTGATTTTAAAAGACACGTAATAAACCATCACGGAAATACAAAAATCGAAAGTAACAGACATCAAATCGCCGTTACAGATAAAGATTTAGAAAATATTGATGATGTAATAAATAATCCTACATTTGCCGTTGCAGGTGTTTATTGCAATAATAAACCTAGAATTATTCTCGTAAAAAATAGCAGTACAGGTTCAATCCTAGTAGAAGAAGTTTTATCCGGTAAAAAGAATAAAGCATTGAATGCAAAAACCTTTTGGATAAAAGACCATGAAATAACTAAAGATGAAATTATAGAAATAATAAAAGATACAAATAAATATGATATTTCAAATATAAAAATCGCTGTTTGGAGTGATACAATAAAAGTGCAGTGCCTAAATAGCCGAAAAACTAAGGAGCATGGCAATGAAAAGGTACGACCAAAATTTCAAGGACGAGGCTTTGAAGCTCTCGGACGACATCGGAATCAAAAAAGCTTGCGAGCAGC
>JBNMHA010000205.1:0-2406 GCA_050872545.1 Spirochaetales bacterium
ATTATAGTAGGTGATACTTCCGAAGATGCGCATATATTTGCGAAACTTCTTGCAGACGGTGCGGCAAAAAAGGATGTCAAGATTTTATTTATGCAGCCTACGGAAGCCGAAGCCGTTAAGTTGTTTTCAAATACTTATCTTGCATTGCGTGTAGCATATTTTAACGAACTTGATACTTATGCCGAACTGCGCGGACTTGATTCACGTTCTATAATCGAAGGCGTTTGCGAAGATCCGAGAATCGGCAGCGGATATAATAACCCATCTTTTGGATATGGCGGATATTGCCTGCCTAAGGATACAAAGCAGCTGCGTGCAAATTATGACAAAGTGCCTGAAAATCTTATATCTGCCATTGTAGAATCAAATACTACGCGCAAAGACCATATTGCTTCAATGATTTTGCAAAGAAATCCTAAAACTGTAGGCATTTTCCGCTTGACAATGAAAGCCGGCAGCGACAATTTCCGTTCATCTGCAATTCAGGGAATCATGAAACGTGTGAAAGCCAAAGGTGTGGAAGTTGTGGTTTATGGACCGACTTTGCAGGAGAAAGAATTTTTCCATTCACGTGTTATTAATGACTTGGAAGAATTTAAAAAGATTTCCGATGTGATAGTTTGCAACAGAAAGACAGACCTGCTTAAAGATTGCGAGGAAAAAGTTTATACTCGCGATTTATTTTGTGAAAATTAAGTGAGGTTTATTTTGCTTAAAATTATTATTTATCCGCTGATCGGCGGAATTTTAGGGCTGCTGGCAAATACGCTAGTACTGATGTTTTTGCTTTGCGGCAAGAAAAAGTACAAATTACTGGAGAAAAAGCGCGAATCAATTGCCGGAGATTTGGCTTCTGCATTATGCAGTTATTTTTGTGACGCAAGGTTGTTGTCCGAACTTATTACTAAGGAAAAAGTGCACGGAGTATTGAAGAATGTTTTATTCAATTCCGACAGAAAAGTACCGATGTTTGCAGCTTCAATTTTGTCCGGAGTATTGGAACATGCTGTTTCAAATACTTTTTTTGAAGGCGGCATAATAAAACAGGAACTTCTGCAAAAATTGATAACTGCTGATGAAGCTGAAGATTTTATTTACAAGAAAATAATGGATTTTGACATGAGCGAATTGAAGCGGATAGTTTTAAAATCTGTAAGAAAGGAACTTTTGGTTTTTGTTCTTTTAGGTGGAATTACCGGCATTTTAATAGGATTTGCAAATGCTTTTCTTCCTTTGTAATGTGCGGAATGTCGTACTGATTGAAATGTAATGTGCTGCAACATCAAATTGTCAAAGCAGCGGAAAAAAGATATATATACGAAACTTAATTTAAAGATAAACGGAGTTGATTATAATGAATGAAATTGCAATAAGTGACAGCGTTTCCTCTTTTGTGAATTGGGAATCGCTTTTGGAAAAAGAAGCTGAATTTATCGGAATGGTGCAGAACTGCCGGGTTTCCAGTTGGGGCGGTTTTTTGATTCTGCGTATGCCTAATTATATAGTTCAGTGTGTAATGGACAGAAGCAATCTTAATGTAAAGCCGGAAGATATTCCGGTAGAAAGTTGCGTTAAGATTACAGGAACTGTGAAAGCCTCTTCTATAAAAGATAAAGCAATTCATCCTAATAATTGCGAGATTCATGTTAAAAACATTGAGATATTGTCAAAACCGTCATTGGAACAGTTGCCTGTAGATACTACAAAAAAGGAACTGAATGTTAATCTTCATACAAACTTTGATAAACGTCCTCTGACTTTGCGTCATCCGAAGGAACAGGCTGTATTCAGAATCAGTTCCGTAATTTTTAATGAATTCGGTAATTTTCTGACAGACAACGGTTTTACAAGAATTTGTTCGCCAAAAATTGTTAAGACCGGTGCAGAAGGCGGCGCAAATATTTTCAAGCTTGATTACTTTGGTCGTGAAGCGTACTTAGGTCAATCACCGCAGTTTTATAAGCAGATGATGGTCGGAGTGTTCGGACGAGTTTTTGAGGAAGCTCCGGTTTTCAGAGCGGAAAAACATGACACTTCACGTCATTTGAACGAATATATTTCACTCGATATAGAAATGATGTTGGAAAACGGTTTTATGGATTTGGTTCAGATTGAAACTAAGTTGCTGAAACATATTTTTGAAAAGTTGAAAGAAAAATGCAGTTACGAAATTCAACTGTTGGGAATCGAAATTCCTACTGTAGATAAAATTGTAACTGTGGAATTTGATGAAGTTCACGAAATTGTTTTCAAGGAAACCGGCAAAGATTACCGAGGCGAAAAAGATTTAGCACCGGAAGAAGAAATGCTTATCGGTGAATACGCTAAAAAGAATTGGAATACCGAATTGGTTTTTGTAACTCATTATCCTACGATAAAACGTCCTTTCTATACAATGGATGACAG
>JBNMHA010000206.1:0-2402 GCA_050872545.1 Spirochaetales bacterium
ATCGGATTTGCCGGGAATTCAGTACCGGCTGTCATAGTCATCAAATCAGCAGACCAAGCAGTCATTTGGTAGTTATTTTCATCAGATGACAGATCGCTTAATGCAAGAACGTAAGGTTTGTAATCTTTAAGATTTACAATGTCATCTTCTGTTACCATAGCTTCATCTATACCGTATGTATTTTTAGCAAAAAGTGCTTTCAGTTCTGTTTTCACGAGTTTTGACATATCAACTGTTACGGTAAAAGTTGTATCTGTAATCGTAACAGCAACACCTGTATAATATTGGAAAATATCATTTTTTGGATTTGCACCGTAAACAGCATAATTACCGGTATTACTTGTATCGGTAATTCTCATATTTCCATATTTTGAAATCTGAAATTCAGGTTCTGCCTCAGTTGCTTGTTTGAAGGTTTCAGCAATTTTACAAGCTTCTAACTGTTCATCGGTCAATAACAAAATTGAGAAAGCAGGAGATTTTACTGAGCCCCCCCAAGCTGTTGAAATATCTGCAATATTTACTGTGTAGCTGTAAACTCCTTTGCCATTCAGGTTTTCAGGCTGCTGCGGTTCTTCCGAATTTTCCTTTTTCCATTTTGCATATAGCGTTACATCGGCAATTTTGTCGCCTGCCGCCCAGCCTTTTATTGCTTTGCTGGAAAAAGTTTTGTCTTCGTACCAGCCGACGAATGTGTAGCCGTCACGTGTAGGATTTTTCAAACCGATATAATCATCTTCGGTGAATGAATACGGATTTTGCGAATTGTTCACGCCGCCGTTAAGCATGTAGTTAATGACATGTGCATTTTCAGCCAAAAGAATTGCGTACAATGTAACGCTTTCGGAGAATACAGCGGCACCTTTGTAGGACAAGCCGCTTCCGTCGCTCTTTGTGTTCCAGTGTGAAAAGTTGTCGCCCATTTCAGGAAGCTCAACGTTTTTTCCGGATATTGTTTTGATTGCTTCCGGTGCGGCTTCTGTTCCACCGTTTGCATCGAATGTAATTGTAATTTCCGAAACAGGCTGCTGCGGTTGTTCCGGTTCTTCCGAATTTTCTTTTTCCCATTTTGCATATAGCGTTACATCAGTAGTTTTGTCGCCTGCAGCCCAGCCTTTTATTGCTTTGCCGGAAAAAGTTTTGTCTTCGTACCAGCCGGCGAATGTGTAGCCGTCACGTGTAGGATTTTTCAGTGAAACAAAATCATCTTCGGTGAATGAGTACGGATTTTGTGGATTATTCATGCCGCCGCCAAGCATGTAGTTGATGACATGTGCATTTTTAGCCAGAAGAATTGCGTACAATGTAACGCTTTCGGAGAATACAGCGGCACCTTTGTAAGACAGGCCGCTTCCGTCTGCTGCAGTGTTCCAATGCGACAGATTTTCAACAGATACCGAAGAGAGAAGAACTCGTTCTCCGGCGGTCGCATTAATAACTTTCAGTTCTGTACCATCGGCTCCGATTAACGTAACGGTAATCGGTATGGTGTCGTTTGACGGCTTATTTTCTGTGCCGCCGTTGTTTTCGTTGGGATTTTCGCTTACTTGCGTGCAGCCGAATACCATTGCAAGAAGCATAAAAAATATTCCCACACCCTTTGTAAAATAAATTCTTTTCATATTTCCTCCTTTAATTTTTTTTGCAGCCTGTAAAGCAGGCGAAAAAAATAATTAGTTGCATGAACTACGATTAGTGCGAATGCACTAATCGGATATTTTCTGTGAGGAAAATTCCGGTAGTGAATGCAAGCAAATAAAATTTTTTTTGCAGCCTGTGAAAACAGGTCACTAATAGAAAAATTAAAGTCGTTGTAAAAAAAAAAAAAAAACTGTCAAGAATTTGGTTATATATTAATCTGATTCCGCTTATTTGCAGATACCGGCTTCTGTCTCCTCTTGCCGGCATTTGTTAATAGCGGAATCGCTTTTAGCTTAGAAGTTAGGGGACAGACCCTAATTCTAAATTGGGATACAAGTAAATGATTGCTGTTTAGGGATTTAGGTCTGTCCATTGCGTTTTATTCCTATGTCATTGTTCGGGTCTATAAAATTTACAGAGCTCATTGAGCTCGTCGAAATGAACTCTGTAAATCGGGTGGTTTCGACATAACTAAAAACTAAAGTTTTTAGCTTGCTCAACCACCATGTTGTTTCGCGTCATTTCTGTGCTTAGACACGGGAATCAGCGCAAAGTTCCTAAAGCTTTTCTATTTCCTCAACCGACAGTCCGGTACTATCAACTATTAAATTGAGCGAAACATTTGCAGCCTTGAGAACTTTCGCAGTTTCAAGCTTTGCTTCCCTTGCGCCTTGAGTAATACCAAGCGAAATGCCTTCGTTGCGACCGCGTTCTTCACCAAGTTTTTCACCAATAGCGATTCCTTCGCAGCGACCTTGTTC
>JBNMHA010000207.1:0-2361 GCA_050872545.1 Spirochaetales bacterium
CATTTAATACTGATGATACTAAGGTGGAATACGGAACGATAATAAAATTTTCCTATTCACCAAGCGACGCAAACCTTTACTATACGACGGACGGAACCGAGCCGGATTTATCAAGTAAGGATTCCATTTTTTACGACCCAAGCAGAGGAATCGAGCTGAAAGAATCCTGCACGATTAAAGCGCGGCTCTATCACAGCAATTACAATTCATCGCCGGTTGTAGAAAAGAAGTTTTCCGTTTACATCGCAGAACCGACTATTTCACCGGACAGCGCAGAAATTACAACAACAGACGAAATTACGCTTTCTCATAAGATGTTTGGCGCGAAAATTTACTACACGACAGACGGAAGCGAGCCTACCGAAGATTTGGATGAATACGAAAAGCCGTTTGCGCTTGCGGCAGGAACTTACACGATAAAAGCGATTGCGGTAAGAGGCGGCGTGAAATCAAAAATTGTGGAACATATTTACACTGTTATTGACGCAAACGGAGCCTACCTTGATAAACTTGAAGTTGTAAACGGCGGAAAAAATTACCTCGAAAATTTCAGCAAAGTAAAAACTGACTATACAATCAACGTACCTAATAATGTTGATTCGGTAAATATTGCAGCCGAAAGCCAATCATGTACTGTTGTATGTGACAGCACAGCTGCACTTGAAGAAGGCAGTACAAAAATTATCACCGTTATTGTAACTTCAAAAAAAGATCCAACCGTTACAAATCTATACAAAATATCGATTTACAGAGCTAGAAAAGATGCTTCAAGTGACGCTGCATTGTCTGATTTACGAGTAATGAACAACGGAACATCAATACAGCTGAACCCGGGATTTACAAGAGATACGGAATCTTATACTGCGGAAGTTGAAAACAATGTAAGTTCTGTTACTTTGTCATTTGTATTGAGCAATGCGAAGGCAAAGACAGACATTGATTCCGATACAGCTTTTATGCTGAATGTCGGTAAGAACATTTTAACAGTAAAAGTTACGGCAGAAGACGGAGTAACTGCAAGAACATATAAAATAGAAGTGACCAGAAAAGATTCGGAAACAGCAGGTAATGCTAATTTGAAAAGTGTTACGGTAGCCGGAAAAGCAGTAACAATTTCCGATTATATGACAGTTTCATCTTCCGATTCAACTGTTCGAGTTGTTGCCGCACCTGAAAAAGACGGTGCTACAATAAAGATTAACAATCAATCGGTTACCGGACTTGATGTAAATGTACCAAGTACGGTAAATATTGTAGTAACAGACGGAACAACAACAAAAACTTACACACTGGATATAAAAAAAGCTAGTTCGGCAGCATTGACGTCATTGAGCGTAAATGGAAAAAACGTGACTGTAGGCAGCATGATGAATGTGAATTCAGATACTGCATCGGCAGAAATCATTGCTGTGGCAAATGGAGATGTTGCAAGTTTTACAATTGACGGAAAAGCTGCGGCAAACGGAACAGCCTGTACCGTCACAGTTTCAACGGACGGAAGTTCTGCAACCAAAACAGTGAAAATCGTTCTCAATGCAAATGATGGTAGCACTGTAAGCTATGACTTAGTAATAAATTACAAAGCTGTAATTACCGATAAAATTATTCTCCATGTAGAAAGTAAATATAAATTTATCCACTATTGGGTTACCGGTCAGACTGGAACAAGCAAAGAGTTAACAAAAGAAAGTTCATCTTGGAATGGCTGTACACTTGATATTACAAGCGTAAATTTACTGCTTTCCACAACTGATATTATCAATGGTAACTGGTCAGGAAAAACCGATGACCTTGATCGTACTGCCGGTGAATGGTGGTACAAAGACGGTAAATGGACAGATTACAATCCAGAAGATTCCGCGCCACCTACAATTACTTGGGTTTCGCCGGCAGACGGCGAATCGTTGTCCGGAATTGAAACTTTGACGGTAAATGCAGCAGATGATGTAGGTATAGAAAAAATTGAATTTTATGCAGATGATAAACTTATAGGAACGATTACAACAGGAAGTTCATTCAGTTGGGATTCTGCCGATGTTGCAAACGGAAGCCATGTTTTAAAAGCGATTGCTTATGATAAGGCAGGAAATTCTACCGAATCAAATTCTGTTAATGTGACTACAACTAACACCAATAAAGCACCTGTTGCGATAATTTCTTCCGTAGGTGCAATTTTTGTGAATACTGCTAAAACTTTCAGCGCAGCGGAATCCTACGATTCAAACGGTTCAATAATATCTTATGCTTGGAATTTCGGCGACGGTGGAAAAGGCTCCGGCGTAACAGCTTCTCACACTTATACATCAGCTGGAAACTACACGGTTACATTGACTGTAACGGACCATTGTCATTGTCCGTTAC
>JBNMHA010000208.1:0-2351 GCA_050872545.1 Spirochaetales bacterium
GCTCCAGCCTTATCTACAAGCACAATATCGCCAACTCCAAACTGCAGCAGCAACTTTGCAATGCTGATACCGGCTGAACCTGCACCGTTAATAACAATATTTACATCTTCCAATTTCTTTCCGACAAGTTTTACTGCATTCAAAAGACCTGCAGCAACAACAATTGCCGTTCCATGCTGATCATCATGAAAAACAGGAATATCCAACTCACTGCGCAATCGAGTTTCAATCTCAAAGCAGCGAGGTGCACTTATGTCTTCCAAATTTATTCCGCCGAAAGTAGGTGCCAAATATTTAACAGTCTTAACAATTTCATCAACATCCTTTGTATCAAGGCAAATCGGGAAGGCGTCAATACCTGCAAATGTTTTGAAAAGAATTGCTTTTCCTTCCATTACCGGCATTGCAGCTTTCGGTCCTATATCACCAAGCCCCAAAACCGCTGTTCCGTCCGAAACAACCGCAATCAAATTACCCTTTGCCGTATAGCGATACACATCATCTTCATTCGCAAAAATCTTTCTGCATGGCTCGGCTACTCCGGGCGTATAAGCAGTGCTTAAATCATCACGATTTTCTATTTTTACTTTACTTATCACAGAAATTTTACCGTGATTCTCTTCGTGCATTTTTAACGCCAATTCATTAAAATTCATAATATTTTCCTTTATATATTTCCACAAATATAAATTTGTAATGCAATTTATCATTAATAGAAAGATTTATAAACATTTTCTACTGCAAAATTCTTATTTCCTCAGACAATAAAAGGCGTGAACCTTTTTTTATACAAACATAATAATCATCAAGCGGAACAGGAATTTTATGATGCTGAACTTGTCCCGGTACAACATCAAACAAATGAAATTCCTTTGTTCTGCCCGATGAAAGCTGCGATAATTCAATCGTATAACTTCCTACATCAGTTTCACTATTTTCTATATAAAACGAAATATTTCTTACTCCACCGCTGCCGTCGTTTTGCCAAAAGTTTTCCAGCATTTTCTTAACCGCGGATGTTATTTCGATATTCGACTTATCTAAAACTACAGATGTATTTCCTTTTTTCAGTAAGGTCTTTGACGAAGCTATTTGATTTCTTTCAAAAGTATTTGCTGCCGGAGATGACGGATTAGTATTTTCTGGAGCCTTATAAGCCGGAAGCGTCACAATTCGCCGTGCATACGCATAGTGACGTTTATAATACGGCTCTTTCAGCGAACATTTCACTACACCTACATTCGGACCGCCTGACGCGGCATGAATAAATTTCTCTCCGAATACAAAAATTCCGACATGGCTTATTCCGCTTCCAAAGTCAAAAAAAATTAAATCACCCGGCTGCAAATTTCCAGTAACCACAGTTCCCAAATTCTTTTGGTATGCTACGGTTCGAGGCAGCTTCACATCAAATACTTTGCTGTAAACCCGTGACACAAAAGCAGAACAGTCAATTCCATTCTTGGAATTTCCACCATAAACATAAGGCGTTCCCATCCACTCTTCAACACTGTCAAACAACTCTCTGACAATCTGTTGACGGCTTTTATTCATTGTTCCGTCTGGATAACAGAAGAAAGTACATATTAAAAAAAGAAAAATCAGAATCCAATTTTTCATAGCTCATACCTCATATCGTATTTTCGGAAAACATCCCTAATAACTTGCTTTTTTTGAAAAGAATTGATACCGATAATCGTTTAAGTTTCAATAAAAAAATAGGAGATTAATATGTCAAAAGTAGATAATAAATTAAAATTCCCGGTCTCATACGAAATGCGTGTAATAATGGAAACAGTTGAAAACGATGAAATCAATATTGAAGCAATACGAACTGTACTTGAAGATTTGCGCATTCCGCATAGAGATTGGAATCACCGCAGAAGCAGCGAAGCAAAATATACAAGTTATTCTGTCAAAGTCATGGTAAGAAATCACGATACGCTAAAAGATTTATATACAGGATTAAATAGAATTCCCGGTGTAAAACATGCAATTTAATTTTTTAATGGGGACAGACCCTAATTCCAGAATGGGATTAGGGTCTGTCCCTTAGTGTTTAACATGTCATTCTCGTGCTCGACATGGGAATCTGTGGCGCGCTCCTGTTGTTTGTTGGTGTCAGACCTATATGCCAGAATAATATAAAAAACTATCTTTTAGTTTGTTTTAGCATTTGCGGCTGTGTTTGTATTCTAAATCGGAATCAAGGTCTGACACCGTTTATTGCAAAATTGGCATTTTTTCCAAACTTAACAGCAAAAGCGAAGAAGAATTACAAATAATCAGCGTATTTTTCTATAAAAAGAGTTTTATTTCGGAAAAATAAGTCGTGAAGAACGGAAATAAGA
>JBNMHA010000209.1:0-2312 GCA_050872545.1 Spirochaetales bacterium
ATTTCGGAATTTAGATCTGTCCCTTTCGGTTCTACGTAAAAAAAGTTAATAGAGCTTGTTGAATTCCATCCAAGTAAGCCCAATTTTAAACTCAACTGAATCATAAGTAAGGTTTCTGTATTCAATTTCGTTGTCATTATCATATTTAATTTTATGGTCACTTGCGGATTTTATAGTGTATTCCTTTTCTTCATCGGAAATTATTTCGTTGTTGCTGTTTTTCACTTTAGCTCTAAATACAATTTTATCATCGCTTCTGATTTCGTAAGTGTATGTAAAAGTATACACATCATCAATTACATTTACTTTGCCGGTATTTTCCCATTTGCCTAACAAACCGCATTCTACTCCGGCAGCAGTACAGCTGCTTAAAAAAAGTATTGCTACAGAACCTAACATCATCAAAATATTTAAGATTTTTCTTGTCATAAAATGACCTCCTACTAGTAATTTAATTGAGTTGTAAAAAAAAAAAAAAAACTGTCAATATTTTGATTATATATTAACTTGATTCCGTCAACTTGCAGGTACCGGTTTCTGTCTTCTCTCGCCGGTATTTGTGAGTGACGGAATCGCTTTTAGTCAGAAGTTAGGGGGACAGACCTTAATTCTAAAGTGGGATAAAAGTAAAATCGGTTGTTGTTTATGGACAGGTCTTTATACTATTTCGGAATCGAGGTCTGTCCCTTGTGCAAGTGTTACTTTTGAATAAAAAAAGAACTGCAATGCGCAAACATCACAGTTTCTTAATGAAACATTAGTCGATTATTGCTTGTCATTCCCGTACGTGGTTTTGTGTCATCTCCGGGCTTGACCCGAAGAGCTGTTGCAGGAGATTGCCGCATCAAGTACGACAATGACAAGGAAGATAAAAAGCACAAGACAGAAAGCTGCCGGGAATGACACATGGAATCAACGCAAAAGTTTCTAAAGCTTTTCTATTTCCTCTGGTGACAAGCCAGTACTATCAACTATTAAATTGAGTGAAACATTTGCTGCCTTGAGAACTTTCGCAGTTTCAAGCTTTGCTTTCCTTGCGCCTTGCCATTCTCGCACTTCCTTTTCATGTCATTCCCTTGCTTGACAAGGGAATCAGCGCAAAATTTCTAAAGCTTTTCTATTTCTTCAACTGACAGTCCGGTACCATCAGCAACTTGTTCTACTGAAAGCCCCATTGCCAAAAACTTTTTCGCAGTTTCAATAGCTTTCTTATGTTCGCCTTGAGTAATTCCAAGCGAAATGCCTCGTTTTTCACCGATTGCAATTCCTTCGTTCAAGGCATCGGTCTTTGCTTCCATAATTCTTGTTGTGTATGTCATATATTTTCGCCTTGCCTCCCGATTCTTCTTTATCGCTGTGATTTCGCCGTTTATATTCTCAGTAAGTTGCGATTCTGCCGTGCCACAGCGCACATAATCATAAAATAACTTCAAATCAGGGTCAAGCAGAGTCAAATCATCCGCCGTCGTATTCAGAAATATTTTGCGCGTTCCATCATTCAGCGGCAGTGGCGGATTGCAGCTCATGCAAATATTTTCAAACTCGTAAATTGCGTTGCCAAGCAGAAACGGGTCAAACGTGCAAATGAAAATTACGTAATTGTCCTTCATGTCGGTGTAAGACTTGCCCGGTGCAGTGTTGTCCACATCTGCCACTGCCTGATAATAGCGCGTTCGCTTTGGTAGTTCTAATCGATGTCCGTTCTGCATCTCCACATTTACGACCTTGTCCTCGTCACGCAAATAAACGTCCATAGCTATCGCTTTGGATTGCGGATCAACTTCAATTTCGTGCTGGCTCGTGAGAAATTTAATCTTGCCAACCTTAACATGCAGAATCAGCTCTAGCAGCTGCCGGCAAATCTGTTCATTTCTCATCACCTGACAAAATAAGAAATCGTCCGTAATCGTTAAATCATCCCAGTTTTTAAACTCGCTCATTTTCTTTTCCTTGCTTACAGATTAAGAAGCAATTTTTTTAAATTGTTTCTATATACATATAATGCGAAAAAGCATCAAAAGTGCTTACAAGATTCGGAAAAAAAGTGAAAATTTTTGCGATTGGGGGTTAGGGACAGACCTGTATTCTGTTTTAGCATTAAGGTCTGTCCCTTGCGTTAAAAAAGCATTGTTCCTTCGACAAGTTTCGACCGGTATTTAACTGCGTTAAATACTTCATTTATGGGGCTCGTGAGCCCGTGAAAATATGAAGCGAAGCGGAATATTTTCACAAGAAACCACCCGCTATGCGGGTGCGCGACAGAAGCTTATAGCAAAAAAGCTTTCCCCGAAGGTGTACAATAGGATTGTTCA
>JBNMHA010000210.1:0-2298 GCA_050872545.1 Spirochaetales bacterium
CTGCGTCGTTCAGTCCTTGTCCTACACGCCCGATTACTTTTTGGTTTAGTTCAGCTGCTTGCGTATACGTAAATCCGGCTCGGCTAAGTGCCTGCGCTTCCGCTTCGGTTTTCCCGGTCGCACAGCTTACTTTTACTACACGATTCGCATCAGTTCCCCACATTTGTTTAAATGTGTCGGAATTGCCACGTCGCATATTTTTTAGCCAGGTCGGAGCTTGGATTTCACCCAGAGCTCTGTCCGTCCAGTCCACTGCAACCACTCGGTCAATTTCATTCTTTTTTGCTTTTTCTGCCTTCATGTACGGGTCGGGCTTCACTGTCGGTTTGCTCATGCAGCTTGTCAATCCTAAAAATGCAGCCAATGCACAACTTACAATCAATGTTCTTTTCATTCTCATCTCTCCTGATAAATAAATTTTATAATTTTAAAGCAGTCTTAAATTCATTCTCCAAGACCGCTTTTATTTCCGTTGCCAATTTTGGGTACGCTTTCCTTTGCGCAGTCTCTAAGCTGTACGCCAAAGTTTTTTCCTGCGATGAGGTTTCATAGGAAAAAACGGTTTTGTTATTTTTGTTGATGATTTTAATATTCACTGTCGGCATAATCATAAGTGGCAGATTCCCGGAAAGATTGTCTTCTATTGCCATTTCTGCGATATAAGCTGCTTCATCGAAAGTTTTCACAATGCCGAATCCGCAGTCTGTTAATACGGAAGAAATTGCCGTCGAAAATATTTCGCTATAATCACCGCGAACAGTTACAAATGTTTTGCATTTTGATTTTTCAGTTTCAAATATGACCGGGATTTCAGAGAAATGCTCTCTAACGGTACCGTAAGTGGCTTCATTTGTTGGTGAAATGATTCTTGCGTATTCAAGTTTTTCCGTTAAATCTTTTCCAGCTGCCCAGACCGTTTTCAATAGTTTTAGTTTTGTAAATGAGTCAGTCTCTCTGCCGACATTTTTCAGCAGTCCTTCAAATGTGTTTTTTGATATTTCAATCTGTGGTCTGTATTGAATCCAAGCATTTTCCCTATTTATAAATGCGACGCAGTACCATTTCTTTTCCTTTTTAAAATAATACGGCTCTGTGTATTCCAGCCCGAAGAAATCCACCTGCGACATCACTCGAACATCATCGATAACTTTCGTTTCTTCCGAGATACCGCCTGCACCGGAAATACTTGTCATTGCGGTAGAAAGATTTGCGGATACATTCATTTTGAAATATCTTGCTAATGCTGCCGCAGCGTCAGTTTGTGCCTCAGTTGCAGTTTTTCCGCTTCCTCGTTGGCATAGATATTCCGAATCGGGGTAGATTTTCCTGTAATTCTGCACCCACTCCGGCATTTCTGCAGGCTTTGCGGAAAGAGAAAATGCTGCAAGAAGAAGTATAAGAGGCATAAGTTTTTTCATTTTATTTCACCCGATTTGTTAAAAAATGCACTTCGCAAAAAAAAGCAAATAGAATGTAAAAAAAAAAAAAAAACAGTCAAGAAGTTTGTTATATATTAAGCGTATTCCGCCAAAACACAGTACTTGCTGCTGTAATATGCCAAACCGCCGATTTACCTCCTTGCAGGCGGCAGCAAACTCCGGTTTCAGTGGCATGGGCGGAATCTTTTTTAGTTCTAAGCAGATATTTGTCATAAATTGACCTCGTAGACCTGTATCCTATTTCAGAATTGAGGTCTGTCCCTAAATCTGTTTCCACATCCGCCCGGCTTTGCATATCCGAGATACTATAGCACACAGCCCTATCATATCTCGATAGAGTGAAAAATATTTTTTGATTTTTTTTTATTTTTGCCCAGAGCAGTATTCGGAGTTGGGATTGCGGTCTGCTCTCTATTCTGCGTTGGTATTGTGCGCTATTCGGTAATAGAATTAATCTCTGTGCACATTTCGCAAGAAGTAACCAAAAGAAACAAAAATATTCAAAAAAGAGACGCAATAGGCAAGAAATCAACAGAATTTGCAAATCGAAGGCTGAAAAGTGGAACAAAAAAATAACATTTTGGTATAAAAATGAAGCTTTGCAGCTTCAACAGGGCATAGTTAGCCTGTAGGTTGTGTAAATAATTATGAGAAAATAGAATAAATTAAGAGTTGATGTTTGAAATTAACGGTAATTTACTGCGAAAACTGCCGCAGTTCCTCCGGCAAGAGTGGTTCCCAAACTTCGTAGAACGGATAATCAGACAATTTTGAACTTCTGACCAGACCTGCACGAATAGGATTCTGCTCGATATAGATGAAAGTGCGCACAATTTCCTCAGCGAACTCCACAATTTTA
>JBNMHA010000211.1:0-2283 GCA_050872545.1 Spirochaetales bacterium
AACCTGTTAATTTTATAATTTGCACAGGAATTCCGCGTTCTTCAAAATAATGATTAGTAAAGCGTGTGAATTTCGTAGCAATTTTTATAGGCTTAATAAAATTGCGCTCCAAACCGTTTTGTTCAAAAAGCGGTCTGTCTTTTTCATATCCGGCAACGCAAATTCTTGTTCCGCCGAATGGCAAACGTGCCAAATGCAAAAACTCAAAATCACCTTCATAAATAACATCAGAACCGGAAAATCCCAAATCGGCAACACCGTAATTTACATAAACAGGCACATCGCTATTCTTTACAAAAAGAAATCTGTAACCATTTTTTTCATCGTAATAATCGAGTTTCCGAGATTCTTCCTTTATAGTAACACCGCGTACAGCAAGATATTCGGCTATTTGCTCCTGCAGCCGACCTTTCGGCACAGCAATAGTTATTATTTTTTTTTCTTCCAATTGGACTTCTCCTTTATTCATAATTAAGCTGAACTTTTTTTCCTGCTGCAGTTTCTTTTATTGCCTTTCGGAAATCATCAACAAAATTATTTTTGCTAATTTTCACATCTTCACAATGTTCATCTGTATCCAACTTCTCATGAAGAACTTTTTCCAACGGATAAAGCCAATAACTGAAACCTACTGCGCTTTTTTCCTGTCCAAGTTCTTTAAAAAGCAAATCATATCGCCCACCTGAAACAAGCGGCATTTCGGCACCGGAAGCATACATAATAAAAACAATTCCGTTGTAATAATCTAAATCCGGCAGCTCGGACAAATCCATTGTTATATATTCGCCGTAACCTGCTTTTTCAAGTGAAGAAACGAGATGCAGCAGTGGCTCCAAAGCCTTTTTCCCGGCAGAAGATAAGCTTACTGATTTCAATTCGCTTGTATTGCCCATAAAATGCGCACATGTTAATAAATCGTTTTTAATATCATCAGAAAGCACTGCATTATTTACAAGCTCCTGCAGCAAAGGCAAATCGCACTTTCTGACAGCTGTCAAAATTTCTGCACGCTCGGAACAATTATCCAGCAACGCATTGTAGAAAGAAATATCACCGATATGCAGTCTGAAATCCGTTATTCCCAAATGTTTTGCAGATTCCAAAAGCAGGCACAAAATTTCAAATTCTTCATGTGTAAAATGTTTTGATACTATTTCGCAGCCAATCTGATAATACTCTTCTGGTGCGTCTTTTTCACGACTTCGCATTATTTGACCACAGTAGTAATATTTAAACCTCTCATCAGAAAAACGACTGCCCATTCTTACAGCCAAAGCCTTAGCAGCAAACAATGTAATATCGTTGCGCAGTAAAACTAAATTTCCGTCTCTATCGACAAACCTAATTGAGCCTTTTTGCTGACGTTCTGTAAGAAAAGGCGTATAAATATCAAAATAATCAATCATCGGTGGTTCTACCGGCTTATAGTTCCAACATTCAAAATATGAACAAAGTCTGCGTTCTATAGTATTTCTAAGTAAAGCCTCTTCCATGTACAGCGGCTTTGTTCCCGGTGGTGTATGCAAAAATAAATTATTCTTTTTCATCAGAATCCTTCCTGATATTTTTTTACAGCTTCACAGCCTGCGGTTATATACAATAATTCTAAACAAACTGCAAGATTCCGCACCTGCCGTTAAGTTAGTCATCAGTTAAGTTATAAAATTAAAGTTTTATTCTTTTATGGAATTAAAGCGTGATTCTTCTGTTGCTGGCGTTCACATGTTTGCCTTTTTTGTCATTCTCTTGCTTTTTCTAATGTCATTCCCGACAACTTTTAGCCTTATGTCATCTTCGGGCTTGTCCCGGAGATCTATTCAATTGTTTTACAAGAGATTATCAACCGAGTTTGCTTCGCAAACGTCGCAGGTCGAGCCGGATAATGACAAACTTTTATTGTCATTCCCGCACTTGATGCGGGAATCTCTACACATGAGATCCTCCGGTCGAGCCGGAGGATGACTGAACCTATTCGCCTGTGTAATTATAATTTATAGTCGCACCTGTAAGTGAATCATTACTGTCCCCTATGTTTATTGCATTCCACTGTTCTTCGCTTCCCTTGTAGTTTACTGTTGTTAAACTACTGCAACGAGAGAACGCACTAGAACCAATAGAAGTAACACTGTTAGGAATTGTCACACTTGTTAAATTGCTGCAATCAACGAACGCAGAACCTGCAATCACCTTTGTGGCTGTATTGATATTGCATGAAGTTATACTTATATCTTTTACTTTAATCAAAACTAAATATGGATTATTTTCATTACCAAGATAATATGC
>JBNMHA010000212.1:0-2270 GCA_050872545.1 Spirochaetales bacterium
CATATAATATTGATATAGATTTGAAAATATATATTTTTTATAATTTTTATTTCGGTGATTTTTTCATTTTAATTTGACAAAAGCAGAGCAAAAGAATAGAACACGCTCTGTTTTCCCCTTTTCAGGTCAAAACAACTACGTTCTTGACGCAGTATAATAAATTACATTTTTTCGGAGTTTCTTTATGTTCCAAAACGTTTTTAAACCTCGCTTGTTTGAAACGCTGAAATCTTACAGCAGTAAACAATTTTCAGCTGATTTCATGGCAGGTATCATAGTAGGCATTGTGGCAATTCCTTTGGCAATTGCTTTCGGTATAGCATCCGGAGTCGGACCTACTGAAGGGCTTGTAACTGCAATTATTGCCGGTTTTATTATTTCCGCATTCGGGGGAACACGTGTACAGATAGGCGGACCTACAGGTGCATTTATCGTAATTATTTATGGAATAATTCAGCAGTACGGATTATCCGGGCTGATGATTGCTACAATAATAGCAGGAATTCTTCTTATATTAATGGGGATTTTTAAACTTGGTTCGATTATAAAATTTGTTCCGTATCCGGTGATTGTAGGCTTTACGGGCGGAATCGCATTAACCATTTTTTCCACACAAATGAATGATTTCTTTGGACTGGGATTAAAAAACATTCCGGCTGACTTTATCGGCAAATGGATTTACTACTTTCAAAATATTTCACACATCCATTTAGCTTCATTCGCTGTTGCAGCCGGAAGCCTTGCCGTAATAATAATTTTTCCTAAAATATCAAAAAAGATTCCCGGCTCATTAGTTGCGATTATTTTGGCAACAGCTGTCGTGTGGGCATTAAAAAAATTCTGCGGAATCACTGAAATTACCACAATTGAAGATTTGTACAAGTTGCCTTCAGGAATTCCGATGCCACACTTGCCGGAACTTACACTAAAGGAGGGACAGACCTTTTTTTCAATACTTAAAGATTTGTTTTCACCGGCATTTACAATTGCAATGCTCGGAGCGATAGAGTCTCTTCTTTCCGCAATGGTTGCCGACGGAGTAATAAGCGACAAACATGATTCAAACACCGAACTTATAGCGCAGGGCATTGCTAATATTGCCTCACCTCTTTTCGGTGGAATTCCAGCTACCGGAGCAATTGCGCGAACTATGACAAACATTAACAACGGCGGACGTACTCCGATTGCCGGAATTGTTCATGCCGGAGTTTTAACATTAGTTCTATTGTTTTTGGGAAAATTAGTCGGAATGATTCCAATGCCGTGTCTTGCCGCAGTACTTATAATAGTATCCTACAACATGAGCGGCTGGCGAACATTTATCTCAATGGCAAAAAATCCAAAATCCGATTTTGCGGTTTTAATAGTAACTTTCGTTCTTACGGTAATATTTGATTTAACAATTGCAATAGAAATCGGTTTACTGTTGGCATTGCTGCTATTTCTACGCCGAACAAATGAGACTACGGAAATTCGTACTTTCAAAAATGAAATCGACCCTAACGATGAATCTGATGTAATACTGCATGATGAAGAAAAATTGATAATTCCTCAAGGTGTAGCTGTTTACGAAATTGACGGCCCATACTTTTTTGGAATAGCGAATAAATTTGAAGAAGTAATGAGCAGAATTGCAGAGCAGCCAAAGGTTCGCATTATCCGAATGAGGAAAGTGGCATTTATAGATTCTACGGGAATGCATAACCTTGAAACTTTGTGCAAACGTTCAGAAAAGGAAAAAGTTCAAATAGTTCTTTCCGGTGTAAATGAACGAGTACGCCATACACTTGAAAAAGCCGGCTTTACGAAAATTATAAAAGAAGAATTTATCTGTTCAAATATTAATGAAGCACTCGAAAAGGCGGCGCAACAGCTCGCTGTAAAGTAAAAGACTAAGCAGAATTTAGTTTTAACAAGGGACAGACCCTAATTCCAAAATGGAATACAGGCCTGTCCCTTAGTTTTTACGTAGGACTTAGTGTCAGACCTATATCCCAAATTAGCATTAGGGTCTGTCCCCAATAAATCACAAACCACCCGTCAAACGGGTGGTTTGCACTTACCCTATAAGGCTAGGTTCTCAAGCTGAGACTTAAGTCCCATGCTTTCACATACGTTCAAGACTATTGCAGCTTGTCGCTCGCAGGCTCTTGAAGAGCCGTTTGTACTACTTGCCACCCTTAAAAGGGTCGTCATGCTCTTTTTCTGTAATCTTATCCATCGCTATATCATGGGCTTCCTGCTCCCGGATATATTTTGCAATAGTCGCC
>JBNMHA010000213.1:0-2181 GCA_050872545.1 Spirochaetales bacterium
CGCCTTGTCTGCGCGGAGAGCAAAAATCAGCAGAACCGTGTAAAGTCCGCCGCTCACAAATGTGCTGAACAAAGTTGCGGCTGCCGGTTTGAAATCGATTTTTCCAAGCTTAGGAAGCGGAATTTTTATAAGAAGCGACATCACGACTGCGCCCGCAAATTCGCTTGCAAAATTCAGGTACGGAGTTCCCGGAAAGAACTGGCATATTGCGCCTGCAAGAATTCCGATGACCGCCGCCGCTGCGACATTCGCGTTAATCAATGCAATCGCCATGCAGTACATTGCAATAATGAAGTTTGGTTTCATTCCGCCAATGTTGATGAGCGAGCCTACAAAAAATTTCAGAACCGCTCCAGCCGCAAGTAAAACGGCAACAAGAATCAAGTCGCGGATTTGAAGTCCTTTTTTTTCTGAAGTTTCAAGAACACGTTTTTCACCAAGATTTTCGTTTTCATTCATAAAAAGCTCCTGTTTTTTTGTTTCTGTTAATAGAAACATATATCCAATGCGCTTTTTTGTCAAGAGAGAAAATTAACTGATTTACAATTATCAACTGTCGTTGCTTACCAAACAAGAATGACGTGTAATCTAACCGCAAGGCTTATGCACTTTAGCCTCAAGTTTAGTTTTATTGCCGACTTGTCGGCAAGATGCATTTTGAACCAGCACAAGCCATACTCACTTTAAAGTACCGTTGCACTTTGTGCCGTAAGGCGGTGTTTTTTTGAACAAAAAAATTAGCTTGCCAAAAAAGGGATAGGTTATAGGAAAGGGGAAACTGCGGCATGCTGAAAGAGCTGTTTCCCCTTTCCTAATTTTTATTACGTTTTAATCTAAAACGAAACTTCGCTGCGGACTTGTTCCGCAAATTACCGACTGAACAACAAATGTTCAAAACTTTGAATAAAGTTGCATTACATCACCGATGAAATCGGCAAATTGCCATTTGAACCAGCACAAGCCATACTCACTTTAAAGTACCGTTGCACTTTGTGCCGTAAGGCGGTGTATTTTTGTCCAGCGCAAGCCCAACGCACTATGAAGCAAAGTTTCATTTCATGCTGCAAAGCATAAAAAAAGAGGCATAAGCCTCCGATTACTTAGTACTCATTTTCAACTTTCTAGTTACAATACAGTAGTTGTGACTGTCTGTAAGCCGAAACCATTGACCCTGAGACGAATTGAACGTCCGACCAAAAGTTTAGGAAACTTCTACTCTATCCACTGAGCTACAGGGCCAATTACGCTTTAGGTACCATATTTCATTTTTTCAGTCAATTAGAGTTTACTTTCAATTCACCAAATAAAAAAACTCGCCGATTACCAAGGCGAGTCTTTTTATAGAAAAACCGCACTATTTCGCGTAAAAACGTAAACAATGCGGCTTAATTTCTTATCAATTTATTTAGGTTCTATAAAAGCAAAACCGTTCGCCGGAACATTTAACGTATAACTTCCGCTTACAGTTACACTTGTTTCTGTGCAATTTCCGTCAGAACCGGAAGAATACAATGTGTATTCACCGCTTTTTACATTGCTGAAAGTTTGAGAATAAGCAGAACCTTTGCTTAAACCGACATAAGCTGTTTTTCCGTTAAATGTTCTTGTAAATGCAGCTTTGTCACCGCCAAGTTCTACATTTTCCTGAACACCTTTTTGAATGCACGGACTGGCAGAGCGCACTTTGTTCAATACTTTCAAATGTTTGTACATTCCCGGTTTATTTGTTTTTACATGGTTAATTCCCTGATCGCCGAGCATCCATCTTGAAACCACATCATCTTTATTTGTAGAAGCATGAGCTCCTGACCAAGAATACATTGCTTCTGTTCCGTAGAACACAATAGGAACACCACGGAATAAATATATGTAGTTCAGCGCATTTTTATACTGGGTTTCACTGTAAATTCCGTTATTTCTGTAGCAGTCATGATTATCTACAAACATACCTGTCCAAGTATGTTCCTGTGCATCTGTTCCCCACTGCTCATCACTTGCTACTACGCTGTTGTATCTCGAATAATCTCCGCCGTCTTTGAAAACGCCACTCATCTCACCCGGATAATCTAGGCAGCTTAAATGCATATCAAGCATGTGAAGAGAATCTGTTTTGTCCTTTGAATGACGAGCAATCGCATCATAGCGACCGCACCAAGCTTCACCTATCATATAGAAATAGTC
>JBNMHA010000214.1:0-2123 GCA_050872545.1 Spirochaetales bacterium
GCGTTCTACAACTGCACAAGCTTAACAAGTGTTACAATTCCCGACAGCGTTACTTCTATCGATTGGTATGCGTTCTACAACTGCACAAGCTTAACAAGTGTTACAATTCCCGACAGCGTTACTTCTATCGATTGGTATGCGTTCTACAACTGCACAAGCTTAACAAGTATAACAATTCCGGACAGCGTTACTAAAATCGGTGAAAGTGCGTTCAAAGACTGCACAAGCTTAACAAGCGTTACAATCCCTGACAGCGTTACTTCTATCGGTGATTGGTATGCGTTCTCCGGCTGCACAAGCTTAACAAGTGTTACAATCGGAAGCGGCGTTATCGTAGTGAACAGTAATACATTCTCCAACTGTAATAATGTGGAAACATTGGTAACCGGTGACGGAATTATTTCATTAACAGGCTTACCGATAACTCCTGCACTAAAATCGATAACAATCGGTAACAGTGTAACCGAAGTCGACAGTGATACATTCTCCGGCTGCGACAGTGTGGAAACGTTGATAATCGGTGACGGAATTACTTCATTAGCAGGCTTGCCGATAAGTTCTGCACTAAAGTCAATAACAATCGGCAACAGTGTAACCGAAGTCGACAGTAATACATTCTCCGGTTGTAATAATGTGGAAACATTGGTAACCGGTGACGGAATTACTTTATTAACAGGCTTGCCGATAAGTTCTGCATTAAAGTCGATAGCAATCGGCAGCAGTATAGCGTCAATTGACAACGGAATGTTTTCTGATTTCAGTAATTTAATTGCATTAACATTATCCGACAATAATGCGACTTACAAGAGTTATGAAAATTGTATCTATACAAAAGACGGAAAAAGTTTAATTACAGTTTTTGGAAATGCAGCAAAAGTAACAATCCCCGACGGCGTTACAAAAATATGCGATTTTGCATTCAGAGGCAGCAATTTAACAGAAGTGACAATTCCAAACAGTGTCATTAAAATCGGCAATTCCGTATTTTCCGGCTGCAATGGTTTGATAAGTGCGACAATCGGCAGCGGTGTAACTGAAATCGATAACTATACATTTGAAAACTGCATTAAATTAACAAGCTTTGTAATTCCGGACAGTGTCACTAAAATTGCTAATTCTGTATTTTACGGCTGTACCGGCTTAACAAGCGTTACAATTCCCGACAGCGTTACTTCTATCGGAAATTCTGCGTTCTACGGATGTAGTAGTTTGACAAATGTGATTATACCAAACAAAATTACTAAAATTGCCAATTCTGCATTTTATGGCTGTACCGGTTTAACAAACGTCACAATTCCTGACAGCGTTACTTCCATCGGTAGTTCAGCGTTCTCCGGCTGCAGCAGTTTAGAAAGTTTAACGCTCCCGGACAGTGTCGACTTTATAGGCAGCAATGCATTCAGCAACTGCGATAAAGTAGAAACATTGATAATCGGTGAAGGAGTTACTTCATTATTAAATTTACCGATAAGTCCAGCATTAAAGTCTATAACAATCGGTGGTGGTGTAACTGAAATCGATAATTACGTATTCTCCGGTTGTATCAACTTGGCAAACGTAACAATCGGTAACGGCGTAACTAAAATCTATGGATCTGTATTCTCCGGCTGCACAGGATTAACAAATGTGACAATAGGCAGCAACGTAACTAAAATTGACATTAATGCATTTAAGGAATGCGGCAGTTTAGCAAGTGTAATATTTAAGAACGCAAACAATTGGTATTATACAGACAGTGGCAGCTACACCGGCGGTACTTGGATTGGTGTGACCAATAAAGCCGATAATGCTACTTATTTAAAGAATGTTTACTGCGATAAGTATTGGTATAGAAATTAGTTTTTTCAGAAAAGCGAGGTTTTCCTCGCTTTTTTTTATGTCTTTGCGGTGTAAAACCTCACGGTTGGTGAAGATGTACTGCCTTACGGCACAAGATTGAACTTGGGGGCAGAGTGCCTAAGCCTGACGGTTGTTCAAAATGCTTTTGTCTGCCAACGGCAGACGACGTAACTAAAGCTGGGCTTTAGGACATTAAGCTTGCGCTTGACAAGAGGCATTTTGCAGCCGTTGGCTGCGTTGGGGTGTCACTTTCTTTAAAGTGCGTCGGGCTTGCGCTAGTTCAA
>JBNMHA010000215.1:0-2044 GCA_050872545.1 Spirochaetales bacterium
ATGGGTGGACTCGGAAGCGATGCAGCCATAGAAGCTTCTGACATTGTATTAATGGAAGATAAACTTTCGCAGCTTCCTGTTGCCATGAAAATTGCCCGCAAAACAATGAAGATTGTACATGAAAACATTGTTTTTGCATTAGGTGTCAAAATGTTAATTTTAATACTTGGTGCATTAGGACTTGCCGGAATGTGGCTTGCGGTATTTGCTGATGTAGGCGTTTCCGTAATTGCAATTCTGAATGCAATGCGAACTTTGAAAGGATAAAATTGAGTTTTACACTTATCGGCATAAGACCTTGCAATTTGCAAAAGCACACTGCCGACAAGTTAATAAAACAGTAAAATGTTGGCTTAAACGCGTTAAACAGCAGTAATTACAAAAGCGTTTTGAGTTCAATTCAAAGAAAGTAATTAGAAACATTTATTTTTTGCAACCAAAGAAATAAATGTTTCTACAACTTCAAGAAAACGCGCTCATAATAAAGTCAGAGACAGGCTCTAATTCCAAAGCAGAATATAGATTTACAATCATTGCCCACTGAACAATTTTTCTGCTTTATCAACAGACTTAATAATTTCAGCACTAAATCTTTCCCAGCTAAATTCTCTTGATTTCGTTATTGCATTTAATCCCATGCGCTTTACTTCATCCGGATTCTCAATAAAATATTTTACTTTATTTTTTATTGCATCAACATTCTGCGCTTCAATCAAAAAGCCGTCCTCGCCCTCTTTAATAAAATCTGGACCGCTTGTATTGAATGTCGTAATCACCGGAAGTCCCGTTGCCATTGCCTGAATCAATACCAAACCAAACCCCTCACATATAGAAGGAAAAACAAAAACATCAGATTCCTGCATTAGCTTCACCAATTTCTCTATAGGTAAATTTATATGCGTTTCCAAACATTTTAAGTTGTATGACTTTACAAGGTCGTAATCCATTATTCCACGTCCTGCCATTGTCAATGAAATATTTTCTCCAGCCTCTTCTAATTCCTTGAATGCCTGCAATAAATAAGAAATTCCTTTGCGCTGAGAAAAACTTCCCACAAACAGGAAATGCATCTTATCAATTTTTCTGAATTTTTCTCTTGGCTTGAAATCTTTTATATTTACACCATAAGGTGCTAAATGAACGCAGTTTTCCGGCATTCCTTGCTTTATTAATGTTTTTAAAGTAAAAGTACTTGCTCCTACCGCAAAATCCGAAAGTTTTACTTCAAGAACCGAATTATCAAGTTGTTTTTTTGTATAGCGAAATTCAGTTTCTTCTAATATAGTTTTTTTTGCAGTTGGATTTTTATCTATTTCATCCTGCAAAATTTCTTTCACACAACCAGACTGTGGATGATACTGGAACAATATTTTTGGGTGAATTTTCGATATTCCAAAAGCTGTCATTGCATATCGGCAGCATGAGAATATAGGTAGCTTTTTTTTATTTGACAATTTACCGGCTTTTCGTCCCAACCAATAATCTTTGTATATATTAAAACCCATTTTTGACGAAATTATTTTCTCTAAAAGCTTAAAAAATAATGCCACCCAGCTGATTTTAATCATCTTTTTCGGAAACAGATTGCGATATTCTTTTCTGAATATAATATCATCCGTCACAAGGTATGCCAATCGATCATTTTCATAAAGCGATATTGCCAAACGATACCAATCTCTCGCTCCGGCATGTACAACAATATATTTCATACTTTTCTCCTCTATAAAAACTATAACTTTCATCAAATTGTTTTTCTGATTGCCAGCAGACAGTCAAGAAAGTTTACGGAATTGTGTGGATCGCCAGTAATTTACTTGTATATCAACATATCAAAAATTATCTATTCTGAAAATACCTCATTGCCAAAACCACAACTGAATGTTTTAGAAATTAGAAACACGCATTAAGAAAGGCAACGTAGCAAAAAAAACTTACCTCAAATTGCCATGCGATGAGTAATGAGATGAAAGTGCTAAATGTTAGGCATTAATGAGGAATAAGAGGAAGTGTGAAGAAATAAAAAAAAAGCCCGGCAACTTCCTAC
>JBNMHA010000216.1:0-2012 GCA_050872545.1 Spirochaetales bacterium
AGCGTCACAACATCATCGTTTTCTGCAGAAAGATTTTTCATTTTCTCGCCTGCTTTATGTGTTGTTCCACTGCCGTCTTCCTTAGTATTCCAACCGCCAAAGTTATAGCCGATTTTTGCAAAAGCGTTTTCCGGCAATGCAAATTCAGTATCGTAAACCGCCTGAATATCCGTTACATTGCCCGTTGCGTCATCTGCATTCTTATCAAACTTAATGGTGTATTTATTCGCATTCCACTTCGCATAGAGTTTGATGTTACCTGTTTTTTCTCCTGCGTTCCAGCCTGTTACAGCATTGCCGCTGAAGTCTTTCGCTTCGTACCAGCCGGAAAATGTGTTCCCTGTTCTCGCAGCAGTTCCTAAAGTAACTTTTTCTGTTTCCTTAAATACATCCGGTTTACCGTCATGATTTCCGCCGTTCAACTCATAAGTTATGTTATGACTTCCCCTGTCAAGCCAATTTGCATAAAGCGTGATGTTATTGGTCAGAGTGATTTGCGCTTTGTCCTCGTATTTAGAGCCATTTCCGTCGGCTGATGTCGCCCACCCGGAAAAAGTGTAGCCGGTTCTGGTGAATACGTTCGTATTAAGTATGATTGTGTCTCCGGATTTGCCAGTTTGTTTTTCTATTGCACCGCTTCCGTTGTTTGCGTCAAAAGTGATTGTAAATGTTTCGTCAGTAGGTTGTTCCGGATTTGCTGGTTCTTCTTCAGTAGTATCAGTTACGGAAATTTCTGCTGTAGCAGTTCGTTCTTCATTACCAATATAATAGTAGAAAATAACTTTTTTATTATCTTTACCAAGAACTGTTCCATCGGCAGGATCCGATGTATAAGGAAGATTTATTTCAAAATTATCATAATTTCCAATAACACGGAAACCGCTCAAATCAAGCATTTCGCCAACTTTGTAATCTATTTTACCAAACTTTACAGTAACGTTACTAATATTAATCGTAGTAGCAGTCGAATCGTCAGATTTTACAAATATATGAAAATAACATTTTACACTCTCATTAATATTACTTGTTATCTCAACAATTTTCACTCCGGCAGTTGATAAATCCGGAACAGAAATTTCGTAATCTTTCTCATCTTCCCACTTCGTCACGGACTCCTGCGCCTCGCCTTTCCAGCCATTCTTAAAGATTTCCACCGACGCAAAGTACGTTCCCATCACTATCAGCCCGCTCTTGTCAAAGTTTTCACCGACATTGTATTCAATTTTATTTGGATTTTGGTAAATTGACAGCACGTCAAGTTTCATGCCTTTGGTCATGTCAATGCGCACAAGTTCGCCGCTGCCCGTTACTTCCGGGTCTTTCATGTCAATATAGCTTCCTTTTTCAAGCACAATTTTACACTTTGTTGACGTAGCAATATTTGTAATTTTTGTAAATGTGTCGGTAATGTTAAGCTGCGAGTTGAAGCCGAGCATTTTGACGTTCCCGATTTCGCAACCTGTCACCGATGCCATAGCCATAGCAGACGACGTCACCGCTACGCTTCGGGAAATTTCGCCGGTGCCAAGAAGCAGGTCGTTTAGTTTGCTGTCGTTAATTGTAAGTTTTGACGATGACTTTACAGACAGGTCGCTGAGGTTGTCAAGCTTTACATTTTCGTTAGTCACGGTAAGTTCTGCATTGTTCAGGCTTCCGTTTGTGATTGTCAATGATTTGTTTATCACCGCATTGTAATCTGTAAGGTCGGTATAATCTGCCAGATTGATTGTTTCGCCGGCATTTGCGTTGTCTACAATGTCTTGCAGTGTGGCAAGTTCTGTTTTTGTTTGATTGTTGTCGTTCGATTCGTCCTGCGAGCCGCCGCCGCTTTCCTGCGTACAGCTTATAAGCAGTATAATTGAGGCAAGAAATATCTGTATCCATTTACACATATTTTGCCCCCTGTGAGCTGTGAGCTGTGAGCTGTGAGCTGTGAGCTGTGAGCTGTGAGCTGTGAGCTGTGAGCTGTGAGCTGTGAGCTGTGAGCTGTGAGCTGTGAGCTGTGAGCTGTG
>JBNMHA010000217.1:0-1787 GCA_050872545.1 Spirochaetales bacterium
AATCACGACTAAGAATTATCGCAGTTTTATTGATTACAAAAACTGCGGCACAAACGGCTGGGATGACTGGTGGGGCGGAAATTGGATTCGTGCCGGATTATGCGAGCATTACAAGACCGGCAGCGGAGATTTAACAGGTTCCTGCGGCGGTTTGTTGCCTGATTTTAAAACTGAATCTACAACTCCGGTAAATCTTCCTGTATTTTTAAAGAAAAAACATACAGCAGAAATGGCAGCACTTTATCCTACAGAAGGTTACAGCGTTGTTGCATTGGAAGAAAAAGCAGATTTTACAGTACGCAAATACCTTGTTCATTGGCTTAGCAGTTGGGTAAAAGAATTTGGTATCGACGGTTTCCGCTGCGACACTGCAAAGCATGTGGAAAAAGACGCTTGGAAAGAATTGAAAGAAGCTTGTGTCGTTGCTTACAATGAGTGGAAATCTGCAAATCCAACTGACCCGATGGCTAAAGAAAATCTTAATTTCTGGATGACTGGTGAACATTGGGGACATGATGTAAAGAAGGACACATATTACACAGACGGCGGATTTGATTCTATGATTAACTTTAAATTCCGTTCTTCTGTAAAATCTGCGCTTACAGAAATAAATAATATTGACGCAACTTATAAGAACTATGTAAACAAGATTAATACAGATCCAGACTTTAATGTTCTAAGCTACATCAGCTCTCATGATACAGGTTCTGATGACGGAAAAGGCGTGTTCTATTCTGCTTACTGTAATGGTGACAAGCAATCTCAGATGATTACTGCGGGTTCTTTGCTTGCAATGTGTCCGGGTGCTATTCAGGTTTATTACGGAGATGAAGCCGGCAGAGAGGACTCTAAGTTTTCTACCGGAAGTGACAAGGATCAGAATAATCGTTCACAGATGCCTTGGAAAAGTGGTGAAGATGGGTACAATGCTGATTTAAGTTACAAGTTTAATGAAAGCATTTACTCTCACTGGGCAAAAATGCTTAACTTCCGAAAGAACCATGTGGCAGTCGGTGCTGGAAGCCACGAGAGAATAAATATAGCTCCGTATACTTTCAAACGTGAAAAGGGCAGTGACAAAGTAATCGTTGTTATCGGGGCAGCTGCCGGCGAAGTAACAGTTGATGTTTCATCAATCGGAACTTCACAGGTAAAAGATTTTTATTCAGGTGAGGTTGCTGATGTATCAGGCGGAAAGGCGACTTTCACTGTTACGGCTGCAAATAACGGTACATTGTTAATAGAAGCAGTTAAATAGTAATTAATTGTTTTTGTTAATGTGAAGTGTATCCTTGAAGGTTGAAGGTTGGAAAACGGCTTTTGGGATACACTTTTTTGTTGGGGACAGACCCTAATTCCGGAATGGGATTAGGGTCTGTCCCTTTAGTGTTTAATGCATCATTCTATGCTTAACATGGGAATTTGCACTGTTTTCTGTGTTGTTGCTGGTGTCAGACCTATATGTCAAAATATAGTATATCAACCAGTTTTTTAGCTTGTTTCAGTATCTGTTTGACTTTATTTATTCTAAATCGGAATCAAGGTCTGACACCGTATATCTGCAAAATTAGCATCTTTTCCAAGTTTAGCTATTGGCTTAACAAATAATCAGCGTATTTTTCTATAAAATGAGTTTTATTCCAGAAAAGTAAGTCGTGAAGAACGGAAATAAGAAGCTAAAAGCAGCATTTGGGAATAAATTTGCAGATAGTTCACCTGCGAAGCTATTCAAAAAGTATGAAGCATAGCGATTATTGAGCTAGTCGAAGCTATATATGGCAGTTTCG
>JBNMHA010000218.1:0-1641 GCA_050872545.1 Spirochaetales bacterium
GTAAAAAATATAGTGAAACACAGTGAAAATATGAAGAAAAGCCATTTTTTAAAAATTGCTTTTTTACTGGAAAAGCCCATTTATTGAGATATTGAGGAAAATAAGTAAGATTAAATTGTATTCTTTTTCATACACTATAAAGTGTTTTGCATATTTTTCAAAAATTAAAGAAAATATTCTATTTATGTATTTTGATAAAAAAATTCTACTTTGCTAAAATAAAAAAATTGAATGTGTTTTGATTACATGTATGAAATATGACAAAAAAATTAAAGATTATTGCCATAAATTATATCTGGAAGTCGAAAACGGACAGCATAAGTATTCAAACCGGAAGATTGCCGAGCTTGCTAATAAAGAGTTTGGTGTTAATATGCTTTCCGGTCAAATTACGTACTGGAAAAATCATGAGGATTGGAATTTTGAAGCTAAAAGCGATGTGCTGCAAAATATTGAAATAGCAAACTCTAGCTTAAAGAGTCGTGAGGATTGCGAATTGGAAGTTCTTAATCGTAATACAGAAATGCACAAAGTTGCCTTTGATTACATTATGGAACGAGGGCTTGAAGATAAAGCGGAAGCATTGGCGCTTTTAAAAATTACCAATGAATATTTCAGACAGAGAAATGTTATTGATGCCAAAATTAATAATACAAAAATTGAAACAAATAGTGAGGCAATTCAAATTAATTTTCAGGAAATTGCACCGCGTGTAATTTCTGATGAAGAAATAGAGCGGCTTGAGAATGAAAGTCGATGAAAAGTTACTGTCATATCAAGCGGCAATGCTGCGAGCAAAACAGAAATATCTTGCGATTATAGGTGGTACCGGTGTTGGCAAGACGTTTTTTTTACCACGTTATCTACTATATAAAATGCAAGAAAATCCCGGTCACAAATGGATAGTGTGTGCGCCGACTTTGCAGATGCTGCGTAATAATCCGATTTCCTATATAGTAACTTTTTTTGATTCTATTGGGTTAAAATATGATTTCAACAAATCGTATATGACCATGCAAACAAAAATCGGTACGATTCACTTTATCAGTTGTGAAACGCCTGACAGAATGCAGGGTGTTCACGCTAAAGGAATAATCTGCGATGAAGCCGGAATGGTTAGCCGTGAGTGGTGGGAAACGGCTATTCAACGTGTAACATTTAATAAGGGACAAATACTTTTAATTACAACGCCTTACAGTCACAATTGGCTTAAAACTGATGTTTATGATGAATTTTTAGCTGGTAATAAAGACTTTTATGTTGAAAATCCTACATGTTTAGCAAATCCTTATTATCCTATAGAGGAATATCTGCGAGCAAAAAAAAGGCTTCCTAAATGGAAGTTTGATATGTTGTATCGCGCGATGTTTACTAAGGTGAATGGTTTAATATATGAGGATTATACAATTGTAGAACCTTTTGTTATTCCTGATAGCTGGAATGTTATGCGTTCTATAGACTTTGGTTTTAATAATCCGCTTGGAGTGATACAATAAAAGTGCAGTGCCTAAATAGCCGAAAAACTAAGGAGCATGGCAATGAAAAGGTACGACCAAAATTTTAAGGACGAGGCTTTGAAGCTCTCGGACGACATCGGAATCAAAAAAGCTTGCGAGCAGCTTAACTTGAACTACGGAACAC
>JBNMHA010000219.1:0-1549 GCA_050872545.1 Spirochaetales bacterium
ATTATAATGCTTGTTAAGGCGTTGCAATTCTCAAACGCATAATCACTGATAGAAGTAACACCGTCAGGAATTGTCACACTTGTTAAACTACTGCAATCAGCGAACGCATTCCTATCGATAGAAGTTAATCCTGTAGTTTGGCTTAAATCAAGATTGACTTTTGCAGTTCTATTTTTATTCAGTGCAGCTCTAATTACAAGTATTGTATCAGCTGTTATTTCTCCCACAACTGCAATGTCATGCGGTCCTTCACCGGATAAAGCACCAATTGCAGCTGCTACAGTATCTGCCGTTATTATCCATTTCGCATACAACGTAATATTGCCTGTCGAACCTTTTGCAATTTCAGTTACTTTTGTTGCAAATGAATCTTCTTTGTACCAGCCCTCTAATGCGTAACCAACTTTTGTCGCTGCTTTCAATGTTATCGTCTCGGTTTCTACGTTATAGCCGGCAGGATTATCATTTACTGCGTTTTCCGTATTTTTGTAAGTAATAGTGTAATCGCCCTCTTTTACCCACTTTGCGGTATATTGCGCGTCTTCAGCTGGGAACGTCGCAGGCAATTCTGGATTCCAAGCGGCAAATGTGTAGCCGGTTTTAGTCGGTGTGTCAATTTTCACATCGGCACCGAATTTTCCGGTTACAGTTTGCGGGTCTGTGTCGTTATCGCAGTTCAATGTTAATGTAACCATTTTTCTGTCGTAGTAGATTTTTACGACCGTTGAGCCATTCGCAGCGATTTTTTCCTGTTCAAATTTTTGTGCAGTAAATCCGGCATAGCTCTTAGCAGCCGCAGTCGTTTCCGTGTCTGTGCTTCCGTTTTTATCTTCTGTTTCAAACAATGCATACTCGTCATTTTCAATATTTTGCAGATAATGTTCTACTTTGTAGGCTGTTCCAGTTTTAGGTGTCCACCTCGCAGTTAAAGTCACGTTGGAAGTGATTTCTGTTTCGGCTGTGAACTGTTTTTCATTGTTAAACCAGCCAATGAATGTGTAGCCCTCTGCCGTAAGTTCTTGAAGCTTATTGCCAAGCGTATCACCTTTTTTCAGATTCTGAATTGGAGCTGGTTCGGTACCGTGTTCGGTTTCAAACGTTACAGTGTAGGTTTTTACGGTAAATGTAGCGTATGTCGGCTCACTGTCAGTCATTCCACCTTTTACTGCAACCGCAGCAATTGTAACGTTTTCGGTTATTGCTATCGGCTCGCTATATTTCTGTCTTAATGATAAAAATTCTGAAGCAATTGATTTTATATCTGTTACTTCAGCATAATAAATCGTCGCACCGTCCGTTTCGCATGAAAGCGTCACTTTATCGCCGTTGTCAACAGAAATTGTGTTAGTAGTATTGTCTTGTTTTATTCCATTAATTAGGAACGTAACTTTTTCTACTTTTATAGTCCACTGTGCATAAAGCGTGATGTTATTGGTCAGAGTGATTTGCGCTTTGTCCTCGTATTTAGAGCCATTTCCGTCGGCTGATGTCGCCCACCCGGAAAAAGTGTAGCCGGTTCTGGTGAATACGTTCGTATTAAGTATGATTG
>JBNMHA010000220.1:0-1458 GCA_050872545.1 Spirochaetales bacterium
ATGTTGCATACTTTGACATTCCCGGTTTGAACCAGTCAAAATAATACTTGCTTACAAGCAGAGCCAAAACAGAAAGAATCAAAACTCCTGTCACTATATAAATTCCGATGTATTTTCTATTCATTTTATCACCATCCTCTGTGAAAAATCTTTTTCTTTTTTCTATGAAATCAGTATCGGCATTTTTTTAATCAGCTTAATGAAGAACACATAATTCCGAAAAAAAGCGTCAACCCGAAAAGGCAGTTAAAAGTTCCAATACACTTTCAGTATTTCGTTTCACACTTTCCTGAATTATTTTTTTATCAGCACGAATTTTTTCAAAGATTACATCTGATACTGTAAGTATTACCGCAGATTTTATATCGTATTTGGCAGCAAGCACGAACAGCGGATACGCTTCCATTTCAACTACAAGTGTTCCGTACCGAGCAAATTTTTTATATAAATCGTAATTATCTTCATAAAATGTTTCGGAACAAAGTCCTGCTCCGGCATGAACATGTTTTGCAGAATGAATATTAACGGCAGTTTGATATAAAGCAGATGTCAAAACAAAATCAGGCACTGCCGAATATGATGCGCCCGGAAATTCACGAGCATAAATATCATGACTTGAATGAGCCGCAGTAAGAATGACTGTATCACCGGCATTAACTTTATCAGCCTTAATTGTTCCGCAAGTTCCCATTCTGATAATGTTTTTCACTCCAAGCATGTTTAATTCTTCAACTACAATGCTTACCGATGGTGACCCCATTCCAGCTGTCTGAACAGAAACTTTTTTACCTTTATAAGTTCCTGTATACCCAAACATGTGACGGTAATGATTATAACAAACATGATTTTCTAAATAATTTTCAGCAATAAAAGTTGCTCTGTCCGGATCTCCGACAAGAATTACAGATTCGGCAATATCACCTGCATCAGCTTCAATATGAATTGGCATATTTTTCTCCTTATTAAGTATTCTTCGGAAAAGAAGAAAAATTTTTAAGCTTAAAGCTAAAATGTAGGTTGTCGACATACGGCGTAACTAAAGCTGAGCTTTATAGCATTAAGCTTGCGCTGGTTCAAATGACATTTTGCCGAACAAGTCGGCGGCAGGACTAAATTTTAGTTTAAAGTGCCTAAGCCTTACGGTTAAATAAAGACACACCGCCTTACGGCACAAAGTGCAATTTTGTTCAAAGTGCATTAATTTACGCTAGTTCGAAGACATACTGCCGACAAGTCGGCGGCAAGACTAAATTTTAGTTTAAAGTGCCTAAGCCTTGCGGTAGTTAAAATGGTAATTTGCCGATTTCATCGGCGAGGTAATGCAACTTGGGTTAAAGTTTTGGACATTAGTTGTTCAATCTGCAATTTGCGGAACAAGTCCGCCCAAAACGGGGTAAAAATTAGGAAAGGGGAAACAGCTCTTTCAGCATGCCGCAGTTTCCCCTTTCCTATAACCTA
>JBNMHA010000221.1:0-1299 GCA_050872545.1 Spirochaetales bacterium
CAAGCAATCTCTCTTACTCGCCTGTGTAATTATAATTTATAGTCGCACCTGTAAGTGAATCATTACTGTCCCCTATTTTTATTGCATTCCACTGTTCTTCGCTACCCTTGTAATTTACTGTTGTTAAGTTGCTGCAACCATAAAATGCACTATCATCGATAGAAGTAACACTGTCAGGGATTATAATGCTTGTTAAGCTGCTGCAATTCTCAAACGCACTATCAATGATATAAGTTACACTGTCTGGAATTGTCACATTTGTTAAATTGCTGCAACCATAGAACGCATAATTACCAATAGAAGTAACGCTGTCAGGAATTGTCACACTTGTTAAATTGCTGCAAACAGAGAACACATAACCTACAATCACCTTTGTGGCTGTATTGATATTGCATGAAGTTATACTTTTATCTTTTACTTTAATCAAAACTAAATATGGATTATTTTCATTACCAAGATAATATGCATTGCCAAATTCATTAAATTTTAAGTTGCTACAATCATAGAACACATCATAACCGATAAAAGTAACACCGTTACCGATTGTCACACTTGTTAAGCTGTTGCAACTAGCGAACGCCCTATTTACGATAGAAGTAACGCTGTCTGGGATGGTCACACTTGTTAAGCTACTACAATACTCAAACGCATTATCACTGATAGAAGTTACACTGTCTGGAATGGTTACACTTGTTAAATTGTCGCAATAATAGAATTCAGCCCTATCGATAGAAGTTAATCCTGTAGTTTGGCTTAAATCAAGGTTGACTTTTGCAGTTATATTTTTATTCAGTGCAGCACTAATTGCAGATATTGTATCTTTTGTTATTGCTCCGACAACTGCAATGTCATGCGGTCCTTCACCGGATAAAGCACCAATTGCAGCTGCTACAGTATCTGCCGTTATTATCCATTTTGCATACAACGTAACATTGCCCGCCGAACCTTTTGCAATTTCGGTTACTTTCGTTGCAAATGAATCTTCCTTGTACCATCCGTCGAAAATGTAACCACTTTTGACAGCAGGTTTTAGCGTTATCGTCTCGGTTTCCACGTTATAGCCGGCAGGATTATCATTTACTGCGTTTTCCGTATTTTTGTAAGTAATGATGTAATCGCCCTCTTTTACCCAATTCGCAGTGTATTGCGCGTCTTCAGCTGGGAACGTAGCAGGCAATTCCGGATTCCAAGCGGCAAATGTGTAGCCGGTTTTAGTCGGTACATCTACTTTCACATCAGCACCGAATTTTCCGGTTATTGTCTTAGCAGCGGTTCCGTTGTCGCAGTTCAATGTTAATG